>DATACF010000761.1:0-4282 GCA_036259235.1 Longimicrobium sp.
GCGCCCCGGCGCCAGGGGGGCGGGGCGCCCGTCGCGGAGGGCGTACACCCGCCGCCCCCCGTCGCGGAGGAGCGCCGTGGCGTACCACCCGTCGGGGCGGCGGAAGACCTCGAGCCAGCGCAGCCCCTCGCCCTCCAGGAAGCGCGCCTGCGTCCCCCGCGCGCGGTCGAAGACCACCAGCGACCACGGCGCGTGCCCCGAGGCCACGTACACCCAGCGTCCGTCGCCCCCCAGCGTGTACGCGTAGCGCGTCCCGGCGGCCACGCCGCCGTCCGCGCGCCCGACGGTCTCCAGCCGGCCGGCGCGCGGATCGAAGCGCTGCACGGTGGCGCGCCCGCTCTGGCCCACGTAGAGGGCGCCGTCGCTCCCCTCCACCGCGTGCTGCGCCCCGTTGTCGGCCAGCCGCCCCAGCGCCTCGGCGCGCCCGGTGGCGGGGTCGTAGCGCATCCACCCCCCGGGCTGCGCGGTGCCGACGTAGAGCTGGCCGTCCGAGTGGAGGACCGTCGCGTTGGTCCCCGGCCGCCCGGGGACGCCCTCGACGGTGCGCGCGCGGCCGGTGGAGAGGTCGACGTCGACGATCTGGAAGGGGGTGGTGGCGTAGCTCTTCCGCGTGAAGAAGAGGAGGAGGTGCGTCTCGCCCGAGGGGAGGCGCGCCAGGAAGCGGTGCTCGGGGGTGGCCGCCTCCACCATCACTCCCAGGTCCTCCACCCCCGGCTGCGGGCGCGCGAAGGCGGCGCCCGCCGCGCACGCGAGCGCCGCCGCCAGCGCCAGGGGGAGCCGCCTCGTCCATGCCGTCGTCGTCCAGTGCGCCACGCCTGCGACCTCCGTCCCGGGGACCTCTCTCTCGCGCGGCCAGGTGGGGCCGCCGCAACGGGTTCTACCCGCCGGTGCGCGCGCGGGTGCCGGCCGCGCTCCTGAAGGAAGCGGGCCAGGCGCCGGTGCGGGCCGCGTCTCGGACGGGTCAGCGCCCGCCGGGCGCGCCGAAGAGCCCGACCACCCGGCGGAGGGTGGGGCCGCCGTACAGGTACAGGTCGTCGCCGGCCCAGAGGAGGCCCGACGGGGCCCCGGCGCTCATCACGCGCTCGACGCTCCCGTCGGCGGGGTCGACGCGGACGATGGTGTCGCCGTCCGTCATCCACACCCACCCGTCGGGGCCGAGTTGCGGGAAGCGCGGCGGGGTCCACGGGCGGTCGCGCACGGCCAGGGGGGCGCGGAAGAGGACCCGCCCCGCCGCCACGTCGGCCACGTAGACCTGCCGCGGGTGGACGCTGTCTCCCACCATCCCCATCACCACCCCGGGGCGCACCTCCACGATGGAGCCCGCGTGGGCCGAGCCCGGAAGGGGCGCGAAGCTCCGCACCGTGTCGCGGGTGCGGGTGTCGAAGAGGAAGAGCCGTCCGTCGCCCCCCCCGCTCACCCTGAAGCTGCTGTAGACCAGCCGGGTGCCCCCGGCGAGCGCCAGCAGCCCGTCGACGTCGTCGTCGAGGAAGGGGGCGCGGAGCTCGCCGCTCGTTCCCGTGGCGGGGTCGTACCAGGCCAGCGAGCCGCCCACCGACCCCCGCTCGTGGTGGCCGCCCAGGTAGAGGACGCTGTCGGCCCCCCACGCCCCGAAGTAGTAGTACTTGGAGGAGTCGCCCGCGATCGGGGTCACCAGGCGCGGGTCGAGCCCCACCGTGTCGGCGCCGAACGGGGCGGAGGTGAGCGTCCACGCCCCCGCCGTGTCCCAGCGCATCACCGCCTCGGGGTACCCCGCGAAGAACCAGCTCCCCCGCCAGGGGAGGGCGTGGTAGACGCTGACGAAGGGGAGCCCCCGCGTCGCCCCCCTCCCGCTCGCGGGGTCGTAGGTGAAGACCGGGCCGTAGAAGGCGCCGAAGCCCACCAGCCCCCTCCCCGGCGCGCCGAAGAGCCACCGGATGGGGTACGGCTCCCGCCGGAGCGGCGCCGAGGCCCGCCGCCAGGCGGTGTCGCCGCGGCCGCGCCAGCGCACCGTCACGTTCCCCGAGGGGTCGAGGGGGACGGCGCCCGCGAGGTCGAGGACCACCTCCATCTCCTCCTGGCACGCCTTCTGGGCCGGGGCGGCCACCATCGGGCAGACCGGCCCCGCCGGGGCGGGGGCGGGGGCGGTGTCCATCGGCACCGCCTCGCCGCCGCGGAGGGCGTACCACCGGGCGGCGCTCCCCGTCTCGGCGCGCGCGAAGAGGCCGTCGCGCATCCGGACGACCTCGAGGAACGACGGCGCGGGCGAGCGGAGCGAGAAGCGCCACCTCGCCGGCCCGTCGAGGGGGCGCGTGGCGAGGTACCACGGGAACTGCCCCGAGGCCACGTACACCCACCCCGAGTCGGCGCCGAGGGTGTAGGCGTAGCGCAGCCTGTACGCCCCCGTGTCGCTGGCGACGCCGAGCGAGGTGAGCGCCCGGGTGGCGGGGTCGTAGCGCTGCACCGTGGCGTGCGTGCTCTCGCCGATGTAGACGGCCCCGTCGGCGCCCTCCACCATCGACTGCGCCTGCGCGTCGGCGAGCGGCCCCAGGGTGTCGGCGCGTCCGGTGGCGAAGTCGTACGACATCAGCCACCCCGGCTCCCCCGTCCCCAGGAAGAGGGTGCCGCTGGAGTGGAGGAGGGTGGCGTTGGGCCCGGGGCGCCCGGGGACCCCCCGGACGGTGCGGGCCGCGCCGGTGGCCAGGTTCACGTCGACGATCTGGACGGGGGTGGTCGCGTAGTCCGGGAGCGTGTAGTACAGGAGGGCGTGGACCTCGCCCGAGGGGAGGCGCACGAGGTAGCGCTGCTCGGGCGTGGCCGACGTGGTGAAGGTGCCGAGGTCCTCGATGGTGGCGGCCGCCGGGTTCGGGACGGGCCCCTGGCCGTGCGCCGGGGGCGCCGCGGCGAGCGCCAGGCCGAGAGCGGCCCTCGCGAGGGTTGCGCGCATGATGCGATGGCTCCGATGAAGAGAGGGAAAGTTCATCAGTCGCGGATCGGGTTGAAGCTCTCCCCTCCCTCGCGGAGCGGGGGAGGGGGCCCGCCGTGGTGGAGGAGTGCGATCAAAGGCGGCCGATCGCGACCCGGCCGAAGCCGCCTGCGCCGTTGCATGAGGGATGCGGGCCCGAAGGGCGAAGACCCTGGCGGGGGGACATGCGAAGGGGGTCGCGATCGAAGACGAAGCCCCCGGCGGCATGGAGTCCGCCAGGGGCTTCGCGCCGTTGGAAACGGTAGTATCGTTTCCTACGGCGCCCGCAGCCCGGCCCCGCTTCAGCGGGGACATGCCCAAAGACGTAGTTTGCAGCTCCGAGTGCCCAGTGCCCAGCGAAAAGCCTGCCGGAGCGCGGCGAATCCCTACGGCGCCGGATAGTCCGCGATCCACTGCCGGACGACGCCGCTCAGCCGCTGCCACTGCACGGTGTCGGCCCGGACGCTGGAGTCGTTCTCGACGTGGATCCAGTGCCCCCACCCGAGCGTGTCGTTGGAGTGCCGCCCCTGCGGGTTGGACGCCGCCCCCAGCTCGTCGTAGCCCGCGTCGAAGCGGAAGAGCCCCGCGACGAACCCCGCGCTCCGCAGCCGCCGCCGGAGCACCGTGTCGGCGGGGAGGTACGTCGGCGTCGTCGTGGCGGAGCTCCGCCCGTTCGAGAGCACCTGGTCGACGCCGCTGGGGAGGTCGGTCGTGCTGCGGCGGAAGCCGTGGATGGAGACCGCCCGCGTCCCCGGCTCCGCGACCGCCACGTGCACCTGGTGGAAGACGGTGTTGGTGTGGCGCGCCATGTCGGACGCCGTGTCGCCGTCGAGGTTGGCGTTGCGGTGGGTGCCCGCCATCAGGAGCCACCGGCACCGGCACTCGCGGTAGAGGTCGGCGGCGATGTCCTCGGTGTGCTGGTCGGCCACCGGGTGGTTGACGTGGATGTCGGCGTCGTGGCGCGCCCGCGGGTTGTAGACGTACAGCCCCCACCCGCGCGCGAAGATCCCCGTGGAGGCGCTCACCCGCTCGCGCATGAAGACGAGCGTGTCGCCCGTGGTGGCCTCGCGGACGCGGTAGACGTCGTAGCCGTGCGGATCGAGGAGGGCGTCGGCGCCGGTGATGCGGCCGGCGGTGATGGAGTCGACGGCGCGGCGGAAGTTGGCGAGGGTGGTGGAGTACGGGACCACGTACTCGCCCGAGTTCTTCGGCACGAGCGCGGCGGTGACGCTGTCGACCACGCGCCGGAGGTCGACGGTGGCGGCGATGGTGGCGGCGCTCGGCGCCCCGGGCGCGGCGAGGCGCTCGGCCGGGGCGTCGGCGCAGGCGGCGGCGAGCGCC
>DATACF010000762.1:0-9680 GCA_036259235.1 Longimicrobium sp.
TGAAGAGCACGTCGATATCGGTGCTCGTCACCCCCTCGCGGACAGCCGAGCCGTAGGCGACGACCGCGTGCACGTCCGGACGGCCGCTCAGATCGGAGACGAGGTCCGACACCCACGCGCGTGCCTCCGCGCTCGGCCACCGGCGCACGCGCGCCAGGGCGGCGGGCGCCGCTCGCGGTTCGAGGAGGAGGTGGGTCGGATCGTTCATCGGTGGATCCAGTGTTCGACGGCGCGCACGTAGGCCTCGATCTCCCGCGCGACCCGCTCCGCGTCCAGCGCGGGGAGCGTGCGGTCTCCGTACGCCGCGGCCTTCCGGGCGGCGTTGAGGACGGCGAGGATGGCGCGAGACGTCGGGAAGGCCGTGTCGCCCCGCCAGCCGCGAGGCCGCCTGCGCCTTCGCCGGGTGCGACGGCGGCACCGACAGCCCGGCGTGCGCCGCCGCAGCCATCACGGCCGCCTCCACGCAGTAGAAGCCGTAGATGGTCAGGTCGTCCCAGTCCGTCGGCTCGGGCCACGCCTCCAGCACGCGCCGCAGGTGGTGCTTCGCACGGTCGAGCAGATCGTGCGCGTCGCTCATCGGTACCCCTCGCGTCCCCGGAAGGTCGTTCGGCCGGAGGGCCGGGATGGGACCGGGAGCGAGGCGCGGCTCCGGCCCGGCGGAAGACGGGAAGGTAATCCGCCGGAGGACAAAACGCTACGGTGTGGACGAATCTCCCGCCGCGGACGAACTTCCCCCCGCCTCCGCCGCCTCCGCGCGCAGCACGGGCTCGAGGACGGGCCAGACGTTCTCGGCGACGCGGCGGTGGCCGGCGGGGTTGGGGTGGATGCCGTCGCCCAGGTTCATCTCCGGGAGGCCGCCCACGCCGTCGAGGAGGAAGGGGACCAGCGGGAGGTCGTTCCGCTCGGCCACCTCGGCGTAGACGCGCTGGAAGCGCTCGCCGTAGTCGGCGCCCAGGTTGGGGGGCGCCAGCATCCCGGCCAGGACGATCCGGGCCTCGGGGTGGGTGGCGCGGGCGGTGTCGACGATCGCCTGGAGGTTGCGCTCCAGGTTGGGGAGGGAGAAGCCGCGGAGCATGTCGTTGGCGCCCGTCTCCACCACCAGGACGTCGAAGGGCTGCTTCACCAGCCACTTCTCCACCCGCTGCCGCGCCTCGGAGGAGATCTCGCCGCTCACCCCGGCGTTGACCACCTCGAAGGGGAGCCCCGCCGAGTCGATCTTCTCCTGGAGCCGCGCCGGATACCCCTGCTCGGGGTCGAGCCCCATCGCGGCCGTCAGGCTCGTCCCCACGAAGAGGACGATCTTGCGCTCGCCGGAGCCCGCGGCGCGCGCCGGGGTACCGGAGGCCGGCGCGTCCGCCGGAGACGCGGAAGCGCCGCCGCCGCCGGGGGGCGAATTGCGCGCGTCGCCCCCGCAGGCGACAATGAACAAGGTTGGTACAACCACACCGGACATCCAGCGAAACGCGGATCGCGTGCTCATCGCAGAAAACCTGACCAAGGCGTATCGCAGCGGGCAGCAGCAGCTCGCCGCGGTGAAGAACGTAAGCTTCCGGGTGGACCCCGGCGAGACGGTGGCAATCGTCGGGCCGTCCGGGAGCGGGAAGACGACGCTCCTGGGGCTCCTGGCCGGCCTCGACCGCCCCAGCTCCGGCACCGTCCGGGTCGACGGCACCGACCTGGGGGCGCTCTCGGAAGACGGCCGGGCGCGGCTCCGGCGCGAGAAGATCGGCTTCGTCTTCCAGAGCTTCCAGCTGATCCCCACGCTGACCGCCCGCGAGAACGTCGCGGTGCCGCTGGAGCTGCGCGGCGAGGCGGCGGGCGCCCGCGCGGCCGAGCTCCTGGCGCGGGTGGGGCTGGAGGGGCGCGAGCACCACTACCCCGCGCAGCTCTCCGGGGGCGAGCAGCAGCGGGTGGCCATCGCCCGCGCCTTCATCCACGCCCCCGCCATCCTCTTCGCCGACGAGCCCACGGGGAACCTCGACGCGGCCACCGGCGGGCGGATCGTCGACCTCCTGATGGAGCTCAACCGCGAGCAGGGGACGACGCTCGTCCTGGTGACCCACGACCTGGAGCTCGCCGCCCGCGCCCGCCGCATCCTGCGCCTGGCCGACGGCGCCGTGGTCTCGGACGAGCGGGGCGGCTCGTGAGCGCCTTCCGCCCCTTGCTGGGGCTGGCCTGGCGCGAGAGCCGCTTCGCCCGGCGCCGCCTCCTCCTCTTCCTCTCGTCGATCTCGCTGGGGGTGGCCGCGCTGGTGGCCACCCAATCGTTCGCGGCCAACATGGCGGCGGGCGTGCGAGACCAGTCGCGCGCCCTCCTGGGGGCCGACGTGGCCTTCAGCAGCAACCGCGCGTTCGGGAAGGGGACGGAGACCCTCCTCCACGTCCTCCGCCAGCGGGGGACGCCGGTCGCCCGCGTCACCTCGTTCGGGTCGATGGCGCTCCTGGAGCGGACCGGGGGCGCGCGGCTGGCGCAGGTCCGCGCCGTCGAGGGGGGCTACCCCTTCTACGGCGCCATCGAGACCGAGCCGGCCGGCGAGTGGGGCGCGCTGGCGCGGGGGCGCGAGGCGGTGGCCGACGCCGCGCTCCTGGCCGCCCTCGACGCCCGGGTGGGAGATTCTATCTCGCTGGGCGAGGCGAAGTTCCGCGTGGCCGGCATCCTCCGGAAGGTCCCCGGCGACGTAGGCGTGGGGTCGCTCTTCGCCCCGCGCGTCTACATCCCCGCGCGCCACGTGGCCGAGACGGGGCTGCTGCGCTTCGGGAGCCGCGTCCAGTACGAGGCGTTCGCGCGGATGCCGCAGGCCGAGGCGAAGCGGCTGGTGGAGGCGCACCGCCCCATGCTCCGCGCCGAGCGGGTGGGCGCCCGCACCGCCGACCAGCAGCAGCGCGAGCTCCAGCGGGCCTTCGGGCGGCTGGGGTCGTTCCTGGGGCTGGTGGGGACCTTCGCCCTCCTCCTCGGCGGGATCGGGGTGGCGAGCGCGATGGGGGCGTACATGGCGCAGAAGCGCGACACCGTGGCCGTCCTCCGCTGCCTGGGCGCCACCGCGCCGCAGGTGATCGCCGTCTACGCCCTCCAGGCGGGGGCGATGGGGCTCGTGGGCGCTTTGCTCGGCGCCGGGATCGGGATGGCGGTCCAGTGGGTCCTCCCCCGCCTCCTGGCCGACCTGCTTCCGATCGAGGTGGGGACGGCGATCGACCTTCCCTCGCTGGCGACGGGGGTGGGGATCGGGGTCTGGATCGCGCTCGCCTTCGCCCTCCTCCCCCTCCTGGCCACGCGCCGGATTTCGCCGCTGGAGGCCATCCGCCGCCGCGTCGAAAGCGCGGACGGCGCGCGCCGCCGGCCCGACGGGTGGACGCTCTTCGCCGGGCTCCTCCTGGCCGCCAGCATCGCGGCGCTGGTGCTGGCGCAGGCGGGGACGGTGCGCGCCGGGCTCGGCTTCACGGCGGGGATCGCCGTCACCCTCGCGGCGCTCTGGGCGGCGGCGTGGGCGGTCACCCGCCTCGTCCGCCGGGCGCGGACGGCGGGGCTCCCGTACCCCGCCCGCCAGGGGATCGCCAACCTCCACCGCCCGGGGAACCAGACGCGCGTGGTGGTCCTCGCCCTCGGCTTCGGCGTCTTCCTGCTGGCGACGCTCTACCTCACGCAGCACAACCTCCTGCGGCCGCTCCGGCTGAACGCCGCGCAGACCCGCGCCAACCTCCTCCTCTTCGACGTGCAGGAGGAGCAGGAGGGGGAGATGGCGGCGCTCCTGGGCCAGTCGGGGACGCAGGTGCTCCAGAAGGCGCCCATCGTCCCCATGCGCATCCACGCCATCAACGGGAAGACGGCCGCCCAGCTCGTGGGCCCCGGGACGCCGGACGACTCGGTGGTCGTCGAGGAGGAGGGCCCGCCCGACGGGCCGACGGGGGAGCGGGCGCGGGACGGCGCGCGGAGCGGCCCCGAGGCGTGGGCGGTGCGGCGCGAGTACCGCTCCACCTTCCGCGACACCCTCGTCGGCTCCGAGACGCTCCAGGAGGGGCGGATGTGGCGCCCGGGCGGGGGCGGCGCGCCGGCCGGCGGGATCGCCGAGGTGTCGCTCGACGTGGCCATCGTCGAGGACCTGGGGGTGGCGCTGGGCGACACGATCACCTGGGACGTGCAGGGGGTGCGGATCCCCACGCGCGTCACCAGCGTCCGCGAGGTCGACTGGCAGCGGCTGGAGCCCAACTTCTTCGCCGTCTTCCCCTCCTCCGTCCTGGGCGACGCCCCGCAGACGTGGGTGATGCTGGCGCGCGCCCCCGACGAGGCGGCGCGGCTGGCCGTGCAGCGCGACGTGGTGCGGCGCTTCTCCAACGTCGCCGTCCTCGACCTCACCGAGGTGCAGGCGGCCATCGACGAGGTGCTGGGGCGGGTGGCGGCGGTGATCCGCTTCCTGGCCGCCTTCAGCGTCGCCACCGGCTTCATCGTCCTCCTGGGCGCCGTCCTCACCAGCCGCCTCCAGCGCATCCGCGAGAGCGTGCTGCTGCGGACGCTGGGCGCCACCCGCCGTCAGATCGGCGCCATCCTCCTGGCCGAGTACGTGTCGCTGGGGCTCCTGGCCAGCCTGGCGGGGGCGGGGCTGGCGGTGGGCGCGGGGTGGGCGCTGGCGCGGTGGATCTTCGAGGTCGACTTCGCCGTCCCCCTCTCGCCCCTCCTCCTCCTCGCCGCGGCCGTCACCGCCCTGGCCGCCGCCGTCGGCTTCTGGGCCAGCCGCGAAGTCTTCCGCCACACACCGCTGGAAGCGCTCCGCGAGGAATAAACCCCAAAAGAAGGTCTCTCACAGGGGACACAGAGGGCACAGGGGGGCTCGGCCGCGCGCCGAGCCGCCTCTGTGTCCCCTGCGCCCCCTGTGAGAGACCGAATCCCTGAAAGCCAGGTCTCACGCAGAGAAGCAGAGCGAGCGGAGAACCCCCTCTGCTGACTCTGCTTCTCTGCGTGAGACCTGTAGTTCTTCCGGCCCGGCGAAAGATCAGTCGAGGACGACGGCGGCGATGATGATGCCGATGGCGATGGCGGCCACCAGGTACCAGAAGCTCTGGCTCCCCACCTGCGCCCGGTCCGAGCGCTTCTCCTCGGCGGCCGCGACGTTCCGGCGGACCTCGTCGGTGCTCACGGCGAGCGACGGCGCGGGGGCCTTCTGCGCGTCGGCCTCGGCCTGCGCGGGCTGCGCCGGGACGACCTGCTCGACCGCGGCGGCGCCGCCGTCGGGGGTGGCCTGCTGGGCGATGGCGGGAACCGCGCCGAGCAACAGCGCGGCGCACACGACGAGCACCTTCCGCATGGGGTCCTCCGGGTCTTGGGGATCTTCTCTGCCGGACCTGTTCCGAGCGCCCCCCGACCCCGCAATCTTCGTGCACCCTCGCGGCGCAAAAGCGCATGTCGTTGCTGGCGAATCACTTCCCCGAGCGCGTCAGGATCCGCCGGTACCCGCGCCCCACCAGGAGACTGACGTCGGCGGTGATCCGCGGGAGGTTCATCCCCCCCGGCCACGCCAGGTAGCGCGGCTCCCACACCGGGTGGAACTTCTCCTTGTAGAGGCGTAAGCCCTGGAAGTTGTAGAACGTCGCGTCGCCGCTCTCGAAGAGCCACGTCCCCACCCGCGTCCACGCCGGCGCCACCGCCGACATCTCCAGCCCCGAGAGCGGCGCCATCCCCAGCCCGAAGCGGGCGTACCCCCGCGCCTTCCCCCAGAGCATCAGGTGGAGGAGGAGCGCCTCCATCACGTTCTTCGGCGCGTCGCCCCGGTAGCGCATCAGGTCGACCGACAGCTCCGCGCCGTCCGGCCCCGGCCAGACGGTGGCGAACGCCTCCATCCCCCGCCCGCTCTCCACCACCGCCAGGGGAAAGCGCCGCATGTACTCGGGGTCGAAGAAGCCGAGCGAGAACCCCTTCTCCCCCTTCCCCCGGCTCGCCAGCCACGCGTCCGACACCTCCCGCGCCGCCGCCAGCGCCCCCGGCACCTCCGCCGGCTCCAGCACGCGGAATCGCAGCTCCGCCCGCTCGAAGCGGTTCAGCACCAGCCGGAAGGGCTTGCGGTCGGCCCCGTCGGTGTGGAAGTCGGCCAGCGAGACGAACGCCTCCTCGCCCAGCTTGGCGAAGGTGAGCCCGAAGTCGGCGTACTGGTGGAGGCGCCCCCCGGGGACCTGGTAGAAGACCGGGACCCCGCCGAAGTCGTCGCACCGCCCCAGGAACTGGCGGATGAGCCCGGTGGCCGCGCGGGGGTCGCCCACCGGCTCGCCCATGGCGATCCAGCTCCGCCCCTGCACCCCGTACATCAGGAAGGCGTCGCGCGCCGGGGTGAAGAGGAGCGCCTTGTCGCGGAGGTAGACCAGGTACGGCGCGGTGGAGGGCTGCCGGGCGATCAGCCGCCCCGCCTCCTCCAGCTCGGCGTCGGTGGGGGGCGCGATCTCCGGCGGCGCGGGGCGGAGGAGGCGCGCCACCCCGAAGGCGAGCACCGCCACCATCGCCCCCACCGAGCCCCGCAGCGCCCGCGGCGCGTCCTGGTTGGCGGCGAAGCGCCACCAGAGGTCGCTGGAGTACTCCACGTGGCGGAAGGCGAAGAGCCCCAGCCACACCGAGGCGCCCACGACGGCGACCACCGCCACCGTCCAGGGGAGGGAGAAGCGCGTCTCCCAGAACGCCGCCCGCCGGTCGAACTCCTGGCGGCTGAGCGCCATCGCCACCAGGAGCGCCCCCAGGAAGAGCGCCTCCTCGTAGTCGGCCCCCTTCAGGAGCGAGGCCCCGATCCCCACCGCCAGCGTCGCCATCGCCAGCTGCCAGGCGAAGTCGAGGCGCCGCGCCACCCCGTTGGAGACCAGGAGGAGCGCCACCCCCGCCACGCTCCCGATGAAGTACGACCCCTCCACCAGCGCCAGCGGGAGGTTCTCGGCCACCAGGCGGAGGCGCGCCCCCTCGGTGGGCGTGGCGCCCGAGAAGAGGAGGACGACCCCGGCCAGGAAGGTGAAGGCCGCCAGCACCTTGGGCGCCAGCTGCCCGGTGAGCGCCCCGAAGGCGCCCCCCCACCGCGCCAGGAGGTGGCGGCGGAGGCGCACCTCGTCGGCCACCAGCACCGCGAGCGCCGCCCCCAGGGGGAGGATGTAGTAGACCAGCCGGTAGACCACCAGCGACGAGATCAGCGCCTCGGTGCTCAGGTGGCCGCGCAGGAGGATCGCCATCGTCCCCTCGAAGACGCCCACGCCGCCGGGGACGTGGCTCACCAGCCCGATCAGCTGCGCCGCCATGAAGGCGCTCAGGAGCTCGGCGTAGCTGAGGTCGGTGCGGGGGAGGAGGACGTAGAGCCCCGCCGCCGCCATCGCCCAGTCGACCGTCGAGAGGGCGAACTGCGCCGCCATCGTCCCCGGCGAGGGGGGCGGCACCTCGAAGCCGCGGAAGCGGACCGGGCGGCGGCGGAAGAGGACGAAGGCGGCGTAGGCCAGCGCGGTGGCGAGGAGGGCGACGCCCGTGGCGCGGACGAGCGGGCCGCCCACGAGGTCGCGCAGTCCCGGGTGGGGGTCGAAGGTGAGCCCCAGCCCGCCCAGGACGAGGAGCCCCAGCCAGAAGGTCCCCGAGTAGAAGAGCACGATCCGCGAGATCTCGCCCGCGGGGATGTCCCACCGCGAGTAGAAGCGGTACCGCACCGAGGTCCCCGACACCAGCGCCCACCCCACGCTGTTGCTGATGGCGTAGCCGGTGAACGAGGCCACGGCCACCTTCCACGCCCGCACCTTCCGCCCCACGTAGCGGAAGGCGAGGAGGTCGAAGGCCGTCAGCACCGTGTAGTTGCCGATCGTGAAGAGGACCGACAGGAGGAGGGCGCTGGCCGGGAGGGCGGCCAGGGTGCGGCGGATCTCGGGGTAGCTCACCCGCTCCATCTCGCTCCGGATCACCCAGATTCCCGCCGCGAACAGCGCGACCCCGATCGCCGGCGACAGCCAGCGCCACGCCGCGGCGGCCGCTCGCAGGGCGGGCGGGGCGTGCGGGGGCGGAGGCGGCGGGGCGGCTTCGGTCGGGTGCACGGCAGGCGGACGGCGGTTCTGGAGAGCGAGGGTCTTCGCGAAAGGGGCGGGAATGTACGCGGGCCGGTGCGCCGGGGGAAGCACTTCCAACGGCGAGCCGCACAGCGAATTGCACGGCGAACGGCAACGGCGAACGGCGGATCCGGGCGTGTCCCTCCGCTGCGCTCCGGGCCGGGCTTCGATCCGGAGCGAAAGGCTCCGCCGCGCACCTTCACCCGTCGTCCCCCCTCCGTTCACCGCCCCATCCCGTCCCCGCCGCACCATTCCGGTGCACGCATCCGTTTCGCCGGAATTCGGCCGAAACGGCCCAAGCTCATGCGAGGTAATTGCTTGCGCGAACCTCCGCGCATGGCACCGTGGTTGCGGCCAGCCACCCCCACGCTCCGCGGACGCCCCCCGGAACGCGCGCTTCCTCCTGGCGCTCCCGACCGCGTCCGCACGCCCCTTCCGCCCGAGAAGGAGATTGCCCATGCGCCGGTCCCTCCCCCTTGCAGCGCTCGTCGCGCTCGCCGCCTGCGGCGAGCAGGCCGTGGTCACCCCCGAGGCCGCCCCGACGGCCGCGCGCTCCGAGAACGCGCCGATCTACATCGTCTCCTTCGCCGACGGCGTCGCCGACGTCGAGGGCGCGGCGCGCGACATCGCCCGGGAGCACGGCTTCGCGCTCCGCTTTGTGCGCAAGCACGCGGCGAAGGGCTTCTCGGCCGTCATCCCCGAGCACCGCCTCGCCGCGGTGCAGGCCGACCCGCGAATCAAGCTGGTGGAGAAGGACGGCCCCGTGCAGCTCGTCTTCCCGGTCGAGACCCACGCCCGTCCGGGCGGCGGCGGCGGGGGCGGCCAGAGCGTGCCGTGGGGGATCACCCGCGTCGGCGGCGCCGGCGACGGGACGGGGAAGACGGCGTGGATCCTCGACACCGGCATCGACCTCGACCACCCGGACCTGAACACCAGCCGCGCCTGCCACACCCACTTCATCGGCACCTCGCCCGAGGACGGCAACGGCCACGGGACGCACGTCGCCGGGACCATCGCCGCCAAGAACAACTCCATCGACGTCGTCGGCGTGGCGGCCAACGCCTACGTCTGCGCGGTGCGGGTGCTGGGCAACAGCGGGAGCGGGTCGTGGGAGGGGATCATCAACGGCGTCAACTACGTGGCCGCCAACGCCCGCTCGGGCGACGTCGCCAACATGAGCCTCGGCGGGAGCGGGACGCTGGCCACCCTCGAGAACGCCGTCCTTGACGCGGCGCGCCTCGGCGTCCGCTTCGTGATCGCGGCCGGCAACGACGGCGTGCACGCCAACAACGAGACCCCGGGCCGCGTCAACGGGAGCAACGTCTACACGATCTCGGCCATCGACAGCCGCGGGTGCATGCCCTCGTGGTCGAACTACGGCAACCCGCCGGTCGACTACGCCGCGCCGGGCGTCAGCATCCTCTCCACCCGCAAGGGCGGCGGCACCACCACCATGAGCGGGACGTCGATGTCGGCGCCGCACGTGGCCGGCATCCTCCTCCTCGGCTCCATCCGCACCAGCGGCTCCGCCAGCTGCGACCGCGACGGCAACCCCGACCCGATCGCCAGCCGGTAACCGGCCTCGCTCCGCGGATCGGCGGACGAGCGAAGGCGGCGGCCCTCCCCACCCGGGGAGGG
>DATACF010000763.1:0-6817 GCA_036259235.1 Longimicrobium sp.
CCGCCGCCGGCGCCGCCTCCCCCGCGCCCTCCGGCGCCGGGGTGGGCTTCCGCTCGTACGGCGACTCGGGGACCGGGGGCGCGAAGGCCATCGCGGGGGTGAAGCGCGACACCAGCTGGTAGAGCGGCGGGCGCATCCGCGGGTTCAGGAAGCCCAGGTCCACCGGGATCACCCGGTGCCCCGTGGGGCCGTGGCGGAGGCGGAGGGCGTTCGGGTCGTCGGGGTCGGCCTCGACGACGATCTCCGAGCTCTTCAGCTGCTCCTCGGCGTTCCCGCTCTCGCCGGTGGGGTAGCTGATCTCCCACTTCAGGAGCGGCGGGTGGAGGTTGGCGTTGAACTGGGCGTCGCCGCAGATCTCCGCCACCAGGTCGCCCTCGGTCAGCGACGCGTTCCACCGCCGCACGTCCTCCTGCATGTCGTAGGGGAGCATGTAGAGGAAGCGCGAGAAGTACTTCCCGTACCCCGCCGTGTAGCTCCCCCCCTGGAGGACGAAGGTGGCGTCGCCGTCTTCCGTCTTCGGCGGCACCAGCACCCCGAACGCCCCCATCGAGCGGGAGACGGGGCTCGTGTTCTCCACCCCCTTCAGCGCCTCCTCCACCTCGGCGGCCGAGAGGACGATCTCCTCGGCCTCCGGCGCCGCCCGCCACCGCTCCAGCACCCGCCCCGAGAGGCGGTCGCGGGCGGCCGTCAGCGCCTTCACGAACTCCAGCTCGAAGGGGTTGTTGACGTTGTACCCCTTGAGCTCGTCGTCCTTCACCCCCGCGCGGAGCTTGGCCTCCTTCTCCACGTGCGCCTTGAAGTGCTCGCGGTAGAAGTCCTCGTAGAAGACCAGGAGGGGGACCGGGCGCGGCTCGCCGTAAAAGGTGTCGTAGAAGTGGCGCATGCTGGCCATCTCCCCCCGCGGCCACGCCAGCCGCGAGGTCAGCCGCACCCACTCGGCGAACGAGTCGAAGGCGCGCCGCACCCCGGGGACGAGCGCCACCTCGGCCGAGGCGTCGGCAGTGGCGTCCTCGTAGAAGGGCATGTCCTTCCGGAGGCGCGCCTCCACCTCCATCCGCTCGATGGCGCCGCTCACCAGCGCGTGCATCTCCTCGATCAGCTTCGACCGCCCCTCCACGTCCGCCCCGGTGTACGCCTCGGTGGCCTCGCGGAGGCGGGCCAGGAGCTCGGAGGCGATCCGCGCGTGGTCGTCGTCGATGGCGTCGAGGAGGGCGCGGAAGGGGAGGTCCCAGTCCGCGTCCTGCTCGCGGATCCCCGTGTGGAAGCGGAGGAAGCCGATCTCGATCAGCTTGTCGATGTACGCCTCCGCCTCCTCGGGGGTGGCGTCGATCTGCGGGTCGGAGGAGAGCGCCTGCACCAGGTCGCCCAGCGTCGGCTTCCCGCCGCGGATGCGGTCGGTGATCAGCTGGAGGACGTCGTTGTCGGCCAGCCGCTGGAAGACCTCGCGCGACTGGAGCGCGGTGAGGTAGACCAGCCGGCCGTTCTCGCCCCGGAGCGTGGGGTTGAGCTCCACCCGGAGGCGCCGCCGCACGGTGGGGCGCTCCTTCAGGTGATCCAGCAGGAGGCCGTAGATGAACTTGTTGATGCGGACGTAGCTCCGCTTGGCGCGCGGGTCGCCGTGGAAGCGGAAGACCTCGCCCCCGCCCTCGCCGGGCTCCACGAAGCGCCCGGGGAGGATGGCGCAGAAGGTGGAGAAGGGCGTCGCCTTGGCGGCGGCGCGCGTGTAGTAGCGCAACAGCCCCCGCTCGGTCTTCTCCTCCTTCCCCGACAGCTCCGCCTTTCCGCCGGCGCCGTAGCGGGGGAGCGCGCCGTAGAGGGCGCGGCTCGAGATCATCAGCCCCTTCCGGAAGTCCGCGTCGTCGAGGAGGGCGCGGAAGCGCGCGCGGGCCTCGGCGGTCTCCTCGGCCAGCCCGGTACGGAGCTCGGCCTCGGCGGCGCCGCGGGCCTCCAGCGCCGCGTGGAAGGCGCGCACCTCGGCCGCCGCCTCCGGGGCGAGCGTCGCGACCGCCTCCTCCACCTTCGCGGCGGCGACGGGGCGGAGGTTGAAGAGCTCGCGCTTGAGCGCGATCAGGCGGTTGCGGGCCGGCTTGTCGGGGGCGGCGCCGATGGCGTCGAAGAGGAGGGCCGAGACGCGCTCGCGCGACTCGGCCAGCCCGCCCTCGTGCTCCAGGAGGCGGCCCAGCCGCTCCAGGGTGCGCGGGGCGCGGAGCGCGTCGACGGTGCCCGCCGGGGCGCCCGAGACGCGGCAGACGAAGCGGGCGCAGAGGGCGTCGCGGGCCACGCCGGCGTCCAGGCCCATCCAGGGTTCGCTCATCGTGGGGATGCTTCCGGTCGGGGTGGACCTCGTGGGGATCTGCCGGAAACGGCGGAAAGAGACAGCCGCCGCGGGGCCGCGCGCCGCCTTCCGCCCTCGCGCGCGGGAGACGTGTCCACCGTGGACGCGTGCCCCGGCGACGCGAAAGGCCCGCGGGCTTCCGGCCGCTCGCCCCGGGCCTCGTTGTCCGCTGGCGTGTCCGAAAAGGCACGGAACAGCGATGATAACCCACCCGCGCCCCGGGCCGCAAGCCCCGCGCGGAGGGGGCGATGGGGCCCGTCCGCGCCTCCGGATGTTCCCGCCGGAGGCCTCGTACGGCCCGCGACGGCGCGGGGTTCCGCGGCGCGACAAAGCGGTGGGAAATCTCGCCTCCCGCGCCACGTCGCTGGAAGCGCCCGGGGGCGGACCGCGCGTTTCCGGGGACGAGCGGCCGCCGCGCGGGGACGGCTCCACGGCGGCTGCGCAATCGATTGTCGGCCTGGCGATGGCGGGTGCGTCCCGGCCGCCCCGGTCGTGGCACCGGCGTCCCGATCGTCCGACGCGGCGGCGGGGATCGCGGGGCGGGCGAAATGGGGCAAGGTCGGGCGAGAGCAACGACTTGCGCGCGGGGATGTCGCTCGGGACCGCGCCGTGCCTATCGGGCCAATCGTCAACACGCCCGTCGCGGTGACGGTCTTCCCCATACCCAGGAGCTCTCCGATGCCGCAGTCCTCCGTCGCCCGCCGCGCCGTCTTCGCGCTCGCCTTCCTCCCCGCGCTCTCCGGGTGCGCGGGGCAGCGGTCCTCCACGCCGCGCGTCCATCCGGCGCACGGCCGGCCCCCCGCCCTGGCCGAGGCGCGCCAGGTGGTGCTCACCGTCGAGAACTCGAGCTGGCGCCCCGTCCGCGTCTTCCTGGTGGGGGCCGTCGGCGGGCACCGCACCCTGGGGCGCGTCGACCGTGGCGAGCGCCGCGCCTTCCGCCTCCCCGACGCCGTCCTCCAGGGCGCCTTCCGCCTCCGTGTCAGCTGGGCCCCGGGCGAGGAGCTCGTCACCGAGGCGCTCACCTTCTCCCCCGGCACCCGCGCCGAGTGGCGGCTTCTCGACGGCCCCGGCGGAAAGCCCGGCTGGTACACGCTGGACTTCCACTAGCGCCGGGCGCAGACGATCTGCGGAAATCGAGGGGCATTGCCCCTCCCGCGCCACAAATTGAGGCGCGAATGTCCCGACATGGCCTGCGTAGACGTGGACTTCTTTCGAGCCTGTTCCTCCCGTAAGCCGATGTCGAAACAAAGCTTGGACCCGCGGCTCGGCACACGGCCCGCACCATGCCTATGAGGACAATTGTCGCCGGGCGTATGGAGCCCGGCGTTTTCCCCTCTCCACCCAGTCCCAGGAAGACCCACGATGCACCCCCGTTCGGTCCCGCCCCGCTGGCGCGCCCTCGCCGCCGCCCTCGTCCTCGGCACGGCCGCCTGCGCCGACCAGCCCACCGCGCCGGCCCCGGCGCGCACCGCCCCCGGCGCGACGTCCGCCTCCACGGCCGCCACGCTCACGCGCCCCGCGCTGATCTCGAACAAGACGCGCTACCGCTGGAACGGCGCCCGCCCCGTCACCGGCCGCTCGGGCTCGGCGGTCCTCACCGCCCGCGCCCTCCAGGGGCGCGACGGGAAGACGGAGCTGGAGCTGGTCTCGTCCTCCTCGCTCGACCCATGGTGGTACGGCTCGTTGCCGCGCGGGATGATCTCGAACCTGCAGGTGAAGGTGTTCGACCCCCGGGGCCGGCTGGTGACCACGCGCAACCACCCCAACCTCGACGCCCCGCCCGTCACCACGCTCACCCTCGACGGGATCCCGCCGCGCTCCACCCTGCAGGTGCAGGCCGCCGTGCGCGAGCTCGACGGAGAGCGGACGCACATCGTGACCGTCACCGACACCGTCCGGCGCCGGTCCAACTTGGCGGTCGCGGAGCTGGGCGTGCCGGCGCGGATCCGGGCGGGGACGATGGCCAACATCACCGCCACCGTCCGGGAGACCAACGGCGACGTGGGCGCCTACGCGCAGTGCCTCCTCTACGTGGACGGGCATCTCACGGACTGGGCGTACTGGATGTGGGTGGACGCGGGAGACGCGGTCACCTGCGCCTTCACCCGCCGCTTCGACCGCGACGCGGTGCACGACGTGGAGGTCCGCCTGGAAGAGATGTCGCCGCGCGACGACGACCCCAGCGACGACCGCGCTTCGGCGCCGATGGAGGTGACCTGGGACGGCAACCTCCTCTACGCCGCGGTGATCGGCGGACAGGTGTACGACTCGTACAGCCTGTGGTCCGGGCACTGGGCGAGCGGCGGCTCGTACCGCGAGGAGTGGCACCACGAGGAGAGCCGGAGCTCGCGCACCCAGTCGTCGCGCTTCTACGCGTGGATCCCGCGCCCGACCACCGCCCCGCGGCTGGAGCTCGACGAGATCACCGGCGGGCGGACCATCTTCTCGGTGGCGATGGACATGGGACCGCTGGCGATGGACGACGGATGCGCGTTCGGGATGGATGAGTCGGCCGGAGTCCGCGTGTACCTGTGCGGCTTCGGGAGCGAGAGCACGATGAGCTCCTTCTCGTACGAGCGCTACGCGGGGAGCGCCACCTACCACTCCCAGGGGTACTCGAGCACCTGGTACGGAGGGACGGACGAGTACGTCTACACGTACAACGACCAGGGGGCGAACACGTACGGAACCTTCCTGGAGCTCGGCCCCGACTTCGCCTACGACGTCCGCCTGATCGACGGCGAGCGTGTCTACGCGGCCCGCCCGGTCTTCCCGATCGTCGTCGACGACTCGCGGTTCCATCAGCCGTACGGCTGCTCCAGCTACGCCGACGTGTTCAGCGACTACGCGTTCTGCTCGGCGGGCGAGTCCACCAACCGCTACTACCGGGGAACGGCCGAGAACATCGAGGGCCACTACTGGTACTGACGCCCCCCGGGAGCGCGCGCGGGGTCTCGCGGACGGCGCGTCCGCGAGGCTTCCGCGCCCGGCCCGTGGCCTCGCGGTCAGGCCGGGATCGGCGCGGCCCTCCCCAGCCGCTCGATGGCGGCGATGTCCACCACCCCGCGCACCCCGCCGTCCGCCGCCGCCCGCAGCGACGCCCGCGCCACCGTCTCCACGTGCAGCGGCCGGGCGGCCCGGGCGGTGGCGCCCACGACGGGAAGCACGGTGCCGAGGCGGACGAGCAGGGCGGGGAAGTAGACGGCCGGGCGCGCGGGGCCGTACACCAGCCCCGGCCGCAGCGCCACCCCGCGCGGGCGCGCGGCGAGGATACGCTCCTCCGCCGCACGCTTCGCCGTCAGGTATGCTTCGCGGAGGAAGGGCGGCTTCGCCGACGCCGAGAGGTAGACGAACGCCCCCACCCCCGCCCGCTCCGCCTCCTCCAGCGCGACGACGGCCGCCTCCCCGTTCATCCGCTCGAAGGTGACGCCCCGCGCGCGGTCCTCGAAGGCGATCCCCACGCAGTGCACCACGGCGTCGGTGCCCTCGAGGTGCGCCCGCCACTCCTCGGGCCGGAAGACGTCCGCCGCCACCCATGTCACCCGCTCCGCCCATGCGCCGCGCACGCCCCCCCGCCCCCGACGCGCGACGGCGGCCACCTCCCACCCCGCCTCCACCGCCAGCCGGCACACTTCCGCGCCGATCAGCCCGTTCCCACCCGTCACCACGATCCGCATCGCCGCGCACCCTCCGTGTTCGTCGCGCGTGAAAGCCCCGCTGGAACCTCTCACAGGGGACACGGAGGACACAGAGGGATTCCGGTGGCGATGAAAGCTCCTCTGTGTCCCCTGTGCCCCCTGTGAGAGCCCTGCAGTTACGGTGCTTTCGGAACCACCGGATTCACGGGAAACGAGAAACGGGGCCGCGCACGCTACGTGCTCGGCCCCGCCGCTTCGATTCACCACCCGCCCGTCAGCGCTCGACCTTCACACCCTTCCAGAACGCCACGTGGCCGGCGATGTTCTTCGCCGCGTCCATGGGCTCGGGATAGTACCACGCCGCGTCCGGGTTCTCCTGTCCGTCGACGACGAGCGTGTAGTAGCTCGCCGTCCCCTTCCACCCGCACACCGTGTGCGTGTCGCTGGGCCGCAGGTACGCCTCGTTCACCGCCCCGGGGGGGAAGTAGACGTTCCCCTCCACCACCTCGTACGCGTCGCTCTCCGCGATCGTCGCGCCGTTCCAGACCGCCTTCGCCATCGCGTCCTCCTCCGGTCCGTCGTTCACGAGCCCGCCCCCGGCGCGGCTACAGCCCCGTCGGGTGGTCGATGAAGAACCACTCGATCCCGAAGCGCGCCTCCAGGTGCGCCGCCAGCGCCCGCACCCCCCAGGTCTCGGTGGCATAGTGCCCGCCCAGGAGGAGGTTGATCCCTCCCTCCTCGGCGTCGAAGAAGTTGTGGTGCGCCCCCTCGCCGGTGAGGTACGCGTCGAGCCCCGCCCGCGCCGCGTCGAGCGTCTGGCCCCCCGCGCCACCGGTGACCACCC
>DATACF010000764.1:0-8660 GCA_036259235.1 Longimicrobium sp.
GGGCGACGGAGGATAGGCCGTTCCGCGAAGTTGCGTGAGGGATGCGGGCCCGGAGGGCGGAGACCCTGGCGGAGGGGAATGCGAAGAGACGGCGATCGGCGACGAAGCGGACGCGCGCATGGAGTCCGCCAGGGGCTCCGCGCCGTTGGAAACGGTAGTATCGTTTCCTACGGCGCCCGCAGCCCGGCCCGGAGCGCAGCGGAGGGACACGCCCAAGCCCCGCCGTTGAAGTTGCCGTTCAGCGGACCCGACAAAGCGAAGGCCCCTCCCCTGGAGCGCCGGGAGAGGGGCCTCGTCGTCTTCATCACGAACCGGAAGGAGCGGAACCGGAATCACCCGCGGCCGTAGCGGTCCTCCAGCCGGATGATGTCGTCGAGCTCGGGCGTGCTGACCTCGAGGATCACCGCGTCCTCGAGCGCCTCCAGCCGGTGCACGTCGCCGGGCCGGATGGTGAGGCACTGCCCCGGCTCCATCTCGAAGTCGACGCCGTTGAAGTGGTACAGCAGACGCCCCGACTGGAGGTACATCGTCTCCATCTTCCGCTCGTGCTTCTGGAGCGAGAGCGCGTGCCCCCGGGTCACCTCCAGCACCTTCCCGGCGTAGCGGTCCTCGTGGGCGTACCAGATCTCGCGCCCCCACGGCTTGGGGACGATCTTGGGCGCGGCCAGCGGCACGGCCGGCGTGTCGGGCTGAGTCATGTCGGAAGTCTCGTCGGGAGCGAGGACCGGGGGCCGGTCCGGAAGGTCGATCTCGGGAAGCGCGACGGTCAGCGCCGCCCGAAGAGCTTTTGCCAGAAGGTGCGGCGCTCCGCCAGCGGCGGCACCGGGAGCGGCGCCTCGCCGGCCAGCATCCGCGCCCCGTTCTCCTCCAGGAGGAGCCGCGCCTGCTCGCCGGCGCCCATCTCCTCGAGGGCGGCGCGGGCGCGGGCCAGGTGGATCGATCCGCGGGCGTGGTAGTCGCTGGAAAGATAGTCCGCCAGCCCGCGCCTCAACAGCCCCCACGCCAGCCGCCGCGGGTCGGGCCCGTACTTCCCCACCAGCGACCCGGCGTTGACCTGGAGGTGCGCCCCCGCCCGCTTCCACCCGGCGGTGGCGTCGGGGTGCGCCAGGTTGGCGTAGCGCTCGGGGTGGGCGATGATCGGCGTCCAGCCGCGCATCTTCAGCTCGAAGACCGCCTGCGTGGCGTTGGGCGGCACCGCCATGAAGGGGAACTCCACCAGCACGAACGGCGTCCCCGCCAGCCGGACGCGCGGGTCGGAGAGGTCGGGGGCGGGCGTGTCGAGCATCACCTCCAGCCCCCGCGCCAGCCGCATCTCCGGGAACTCGGCCGCCCCCAGCGCCCGCATCGCCTCCCACGCGGGGTCGAGGAGCGCGAAGAAGGCCTCGACCTCGGCGGGGCGCGCCAGCTGAGAGGCCTGGAGGTGCGGCGTGGTGACCACCGTCCGCACCCCCTGCGCGGCGAAGGCGGCGAGCCCCGCGCGCGTCTCGGCGAGCGTCTGCGCCCCGTCGTCGACCCCGGGGATCAGGTGCGAGTGGAAGTCGATCATGGGGGGAGAATGGCGAACGCGGGCGCGCTCCGAAAGCCCGGGGCCATTAATCGTGGATGAAGACCGCCGCCCTCACCCCACCCCCGCCCCCGCGGGGTACGCGGAGCGGAACCACGCCACGAACTTCGGGATCCCCTCCTCGATCCGCGTCTTCGGGGCGTACCCCAGGAGGGCGCGGGCCCGCGAGATGTCGGCGCAGGTGCGCTCGACGTCGCCGGGCTGCGGGGGGAGGCGCTGGAGGACGGGCTCGACCCCCAGCGCCTCGCCCAGGAGCGCCACCAGCCGCGAGAGGGGGACGGTGTCGCTCTCGCCCAGGTTGACGACCTCGAACGCCCCGGGGTGCGCGCGGGCGTAGTCGATGGCGCCCTCCACCCCCTGGACGATGTCGTCGACGTAGGTGTAGTCGCGCCGCGTCGAGCCGTCGCCGAAGAAGGGGATCGGGCGCCCCTCCGACATCAGCCGCGCGAACTTGTGGATGGCGAGGTCGGGGCGCTGGCGGGGGCCGTAGACGGTGAAGAAGCGCAGCGCCACCACCGAGAGCCCGTAGAGGTGCGCGTAGGTGTGGCAGAGGAGCTCGCCCGCGCGCTTGGTGGCCGCGTACGGCGAGATCGGCGAGGCGGCGACGTCGTCTTCCGAGAACGGGACCTCGGCCGCGTTCCCGTAGACGCTGGAGGAGGAGCCGAAGACGAACGCCGGGACCTCCAGCGCGCGGCAGAGCTCCAGCATCGCCACCGTCCCGTCGACGTTGACCTGCGCGTAGAGGAGCGGCTCCTCGATGGAGGGGCGCACCCCGGCGCGGGCGGCCAGGTGCACCACCGCGTCGAGCCCCCCGCGCGCCACCCCCGCCCCGGCGAGGGCGGCCAGCGCCCCCGCGCCGTCGCGGATGTCGCCCTCCACCAGCCGGAAGCCCGGCATCGCCTCCAGCGCCGCCACGGCCGCGCGCTTGATGGCGGGGTCGTAGAAGGGGTCGAAGTTGTCGAGCGCCCACACCGCGTGGCCGCGCTCCAGCAGACGTTGGCAGACGTGGCTCCCGATGAACCCCGCCCCGCCGGTGACCAGGATGTTCAACGAAAAAGTCCTGAGTGCCGAGTCCTGAGTACCGAGTCCTGAGCCCCGAGCGCATCACTGAGGACTCAGGACTCAGGACTCAGGACTTCTCTTTATTCCTTACAGCGTCCGCGCCGCCAGGTGCTTCTCCTCGACCAGCTCGCGGAAGTACGGGATCGTGCGCTCCAGCCCCTCCTGGAGCTCGATCTTCGGCTCCCACCCCAGCACCGCGCGCGCCACCGTGATGTCGGGGCGGCGGACCTTGGGATCGTCCTGCGGGAGGGGGCGCGACTCGATCGCCGACGCGCTCTCGGGGATCGTGGCCAGGACCCGCTCGGCCAGCTCGCGCACCGTGAACTCGTGGGGGTTGCCGATGTTGGTCGGCTCCGAGCGGTCCGAGAAGAAGAGGCGGAAGATCCCCTCCACCAGGTCGTCCACGTAGCAGAACGACCGCGTCTGGCTCCCGTCGCCGTACACCGAGAGCGCGTCGCCGCGGAGCGCCTGCACGATGAAGTTGGAGACCACCCGCCCGTCGCCCGGGCGCATCCGGGGGCCGTAGGTGTTGAAGATCCGCACGATCCGCGTCTCCACCCCGTGGAAGCGGTGGTACGCCATCGTCATGCTCTCGGCGAAGCGCTTCGCCTCGTCGTAGACCCCGCGCGGCCCCACCGGGTTCACGTTCCCCCAGTACGTCTCGGGCTGCGGGTGCACCTGCGGGTCGCCGTACACCTCGGAGGTCGACGCCAGGAGGAAGCGCGCCCCCTTCTCCTTCGCCAGCCCCAGCGCCTTGTGCGTCCCCAGCGACCCCACCTTGAGCGTCTGGATCGGCTTCTCCAGGTAGTCCACCGGAGAGGCGGGCGAGGCGAAGTGGAGGACGCCGTCCAGGGCCCCCTCGACGTAGATGAAGTTGGTGACGTCGTGCTGGATGAAGTGGAAGTCGTCCCGCCCGATCAGGTGGGCGATGTTGTCCGGGTGGCCGGTGATGAAGTTGTCCACCCCCACCACCTGGTGCCCCTCGGCCAGGAAGCGGTCGCAGAGGTGCGAGCCCAGGAACCCCGCCGCCCCGGTGATCAGCACGCGCATCGGCGCCCCCTCAGACGGCCGCCGGCTCGGCGGAGCGCGCGGGCCGGGCCGGCGCGCGTCCCACCGAGACGTAGGTGAAGCCCAGCTCCGCCATCCGCGCCGGGTCCCAGAGGTTGCGCCCGTCGAAGACCACCGGCGCCTTCAGCTCGGCGCGGATCCGGTCGAAGTCCGGGACGCGGTACGGCGCCCACTCGGTCAGCACCAGGAGGGCGTCGGCGCCGGGGAGGCAGTCGTAGTTCCGCTCGCAGAGCGAGAGGGCCCCCGTCTCCAGGAGGTCGGCGAAGTAGCGCCCCGCCTCGTGCTTCGCCTCGGGGTCGTGCGCCACGATCCGGGCGCCCCCCTCGGCCAGCGCGCGGACGATGGTCAGCGACGGCGCCTCGCGCATGTCGTCGGTCTCGGGCTTGAACGACAGCCCCCACACCGCGAAGGTCCGCCCCGAGACGTCGCCCCCGAAGTGCGCCTTCACCCGGTCGGCCAGGAGGCGCTTCTGGTCGGCGTTGACCTGCTCGACCCCCGCCAGGATGGCCGGGTCGACCCCGCACTCGCGGAGCGTGTGGACCAGCGCCTTCACGTCCTTGGGGAAGCAGCTCCCCCCGTACCCGATCCCCGCGAAGAGGAAGGCCGGCCCGATCCGCTCGTCGGTCCCGATCCCCCGGCGGACCTGCGTCACGTCGGCGCCCACCGCCTCGCAGAGGCGGGCCATGGTGTTCATGAACGAGATCCGCGTCGCCAGCATCGCGTTGGCCGCGTACTTGGTGATCTCGGCCGAGGCGATGTCCATGAAGAGGATCGGGTTCCCGGTCCGCACGAAGGGCGCGTAGAGCTCGCCCAGCCGCTCGCGCGCGTGCTCGCTCTCGACGCCGACGACCACGCGGTCGGGCTTCATGAAGTCCTGGACCGCCGCGCCCTCCTTGAGGAACTCGGGGTTCGAGCAGACGTGGAAGGTCCGGCCGGTGTGGCGGCGGATGGCGTCCTTCACCTTGGCCGCCGTCCCCACGGGGACGGTGCTCTTGGTGATGACGATCTTCTCGGGGCCCTCCGCCGGCATGTTCCGCCCCACCGTCTCGGCCACGGCCAGGACGTGCTGGAGGTCGGCCGAGCCGTCCTCCCCCGGCGGGGTGCCGACGGCGATGAAGATCACCTCGGCCTCGGACACCGCCTTGGAAACATCCGTGGTGAAGCGGAGCCGCCCCTCGCGGAGGTTCCGCTCCACCAGCGGCTCCAGCCCCGGCTCGTAGATCGGGATCTCGCCGCCGTTCAGGCGCTCGATCTTGGCGTGGTCGATGTCGGCGCAGACGACGTCGTTGCCGGTCTCGGCCAGGCACGCCCCGGCCACCAGTCCCACGTACCCGGTTCCCACCACCGCGATGTGCAAACGTCCTCCTGGTCGGTTCGGCGTCTCTGGTGCTTCGTCAGCTTCCGCTTCGACGGCTGGTTCTACTGCAACGGCTTGAACTGCAACGGCGAACGACGGATCCGGGCATGCCCCTCCGCTGGGCTCCGGGCCGGGCTGCGGGCCGCGTAGGAAACGATACCACCGTTTCCAACGCGGCGAAGCCCCTGGCGGACTCCGCGCATTCCACCGCTTCGCCGCGGGTCGCGCCGTCCTTCGCGGGGACACCGCCAGGGTCTTCGCCCTTCGGGCCCGCATCCCTCATGCAACCGCGGGGCCTGACGGCCCCTCGTTTTCTCTGTTCCCTTCGTTCCTGCTTTTTCCTAACGGCGGAAGCCGCCGGAGCGCGACCTTCGGCTCCGCGCGGCTCCCGATCCGCTTTCTTCCCTCTGCCCCGTCAGCCGTCGCTGGTGCCGTAGCCGCCGTAGTAGTCGTATGCGTAGTAGCCGCCGTAGCGGGCGGCCTTGTGGTCGGGGTCGTTGAGGGTGGCGCCGAGGACCCGGGCGCCGACGGTGGTCAGCTGGCGAAGGGCCTGCTGGGCCTCGGCGCGGTCGGTCTTCCCGGCGCGCACCACCAGCACCACGCCGTCGGTCATCGAGCCGATGATCGCGGCGTCGGAGGCCACCAGCACCGGCGGGGTGTCGAGGATCACCAGGTCGAACTCCGCGACGGCCTGCGCCAGGAGCTTCCGCATCGCCTCGCTCCCCAGGATCTCCGAGGGGTTCGGCGGAAGGGTCCCGGCGGTCGCCACGAACAGGTTCTCCACCGGGGTCTCGCGGACCACCTCCGAGAGCTTGTTCTGGCCCACCACCACCTGCGTGATCCCGGGCTCGCGCGGCACCGCGAACACCTCGTTCAGCCGCGGGCGGCGGAGGTCGCAGTCCATGATCAGCACCCGCACCCCCTGCTGGGCGTACGCCACCGCCAGGTTCGACGAGGTGGTGCTCTTCCCCTCGGCCGGCGAGGCGCTGGTCACCACCAGCGTCCGCAGCGCGCGGCCGGTCTGCGAGAAGATCAGGTTGGTCCGCAGCGTCCGGTACGCCTCGGCGGCCGGCGAGCGGGTGTCCGTCAGCGCCACCAGCGAGGCGCCGCCGGGGGCGTGGCCGTTCCCGTTGGCGTGGCCGTTCCCGTTGCCGTTCTTCCCGTGCTTCGCCGGGAAGGGGAGGAGCTTCCGCATCCCGGTCCGCGCGGCGGCCGCCCCGGGCGCCAGCGCGATCCGCGGGATCACCGCCAGCCCCGGCACCTGGAGGAGCGACTCGATGTCCTCGCGCCGCCGCAGCGACGTGTTCATCGCCTCGCGGAGGAAGGCCGCGCCGCTCCCGGCCACCAGCCCCAGGAGGAGCCCGATCAGGAGCTTCGGCGCCCGCCCCTCGCCGATCGGCGCCCCGGGGACCGTCGCCGCGTCGACGATGTCGACCACCCCGGCCTCGACCGCCTCCGAGATCAGCGCCTTCTGGTACTCGGCGCGGAGCTGGTCGGCCACCTGGCGGAGCGACTCCACCTCCTGCACCAGCCGCACCTCGCGCGCCTCGGCCTGGGGGATCTGCTGCATCTCGCCCGCCGACCGCGCGGCCACCCCGCCCAGCGACCCCAGCCGCGCGTCCAGCGCGCGGATCTGGCTGTCGACGGCGCCCACGATCCGCTGCTCGGTGCTCGCGATCAGCCCGTTCAGCCGCGCCAGGTCGGGGTGCTCGGCCGAGGCCGCCCACTGCCCGCTCATCATCGAGTCGCGCGCCACCTCGTAGCGGACCAGCTGCCCGTAGAGGTTGCTGACCACGGGGTTCTGCGAGATCCCCGGCTCCGAGACCAGCGCCCGCAGCCGCTCGCCCCGCTCCCCCGCCGGGGAGGCGCGGTACTGCGAGAGGAGGGTGGCGTACGACTGCCGCTCGGCGGCGAGCTCGTCGCGCCGCCCCTGCAGCGCCATCATCCCCTCCTGCTGGGCGGCGGCCTGCTGCTGCGAGCTGTAGACCCCCTGCCCGCTCCGGAAGTCGCTCAGCTGGTCCTGCGCCTGCGCCAGCTGCGTGACGGTGCGCCCCAGCTGCTCCTCGACGAAGGCGCGCCGGCGCCGGCTCTCCGTCTGCGCCCGGCGGGTGCCGTAATTCTGGAACGCCTCCAGCACCGCGTTCAGCGAGCGCTGCGCGGTCACCGGGTCGACGGTGCGGTAGCTGACGTCGACGACGTCCGTCTTCTCGCGCGGGGCGGCCCGCAGCCCCCCCGTCAGCCGCACCACCGCGGTGCCGCGGGAGACCACGTGCAGCTCGGCCTCGGCGACCGCGGGGCGGCGGGCCACCGTGAAGGTGACGCCGTCCAGGCTCACCGGGGCGCCGTACGCGGCCCCGGTCCGGCGGCCGCCGCTGCGCACCTCGACCCCCGCGGCGCCGAAGCGCACGGTCAGGGTGTCGGCCGCGGCGGCCGAGTCGACCCGCACCTCGCGCATCACCTCCCAGGGGAAGCCCGGCGCGGAGGCCAGGCGCAGCCCCCCGCGGTCGACCGCCTCGCCCAGGACGCTCCGGCTCCGCATGATCTCCAGCGCCGAGAAGAGCGGGTCGGACATGCGCCCGATCATCCGCTCGGCGGTCTCGTCCATGGGGTTGAGCGACTTGGTCTTGTCCTGGAGCCGGATGACGGCGTTGGACTGGTAGACCGGCGGCTCCGAGAGCACCAGGTACCCGGCGCCCGCGAGGCCCAGGAGCCCCGCGGCGGCCACCATCCACTTGTGGCGCCAGAGGACGGAGACGGAGTTGCGCAGCTGCGCGCCCGTGTCGGGCTCGTAGCCGGACGGGTCGCCGCCGTCGAACACGGGGACGCCCGTGCCGACTTCGACGACGCCGCGCTGCTGGAAGGGGACGATCTCAGACATCGGAGTCAAACTACCGGGTCCCGGGGGCGGACTTCACGACCCCCTGGTGGTTCGATACAGGGTGAGGAGCGCGGCCACCGCGCCCGTCAGGCTCGCCAGCGGCTGGACCACCTCGCGGAGGACGTCGGAGCGGCGCGCCAGCACGATCTCGTCGCCCGAGCGGACCGGGACGTCGCCCCCCGCCCCCTCGGTGGTCAGGTCGAGGACGTAGAGCCGGTCGCCGCGGAGGAGGCGCACCCGCGAGAGCACCGCCCGCTCGGTGGCGCCCCCGGCGGTGGAGATCGCCTGCCGCACCGTCGTCTGCGGCGAGAGGGGGTAGAGCCGCGGCTGCCGGACCTCGCCCGCCACCGAGACCCGCAGGAGGGGCTCCATGACGAACTGCGGGTCGGCGGCGTAGCCGCGGAGCACCTCGCCCACCGCCGCGCGCGCCCGGGGGAGGGGGACGTCCCCCACCCGCGCCGCCCGCAGGAGCGGATGGCTCAGCGTCCCGTCGTCGGCGACGGTGAGCTCGCCCGAGAGCTCGGGCTGGCGCCAGACCGTCAGCTTCACGGCGTCGCCGGGGCGCAGGGCCGCCTCCCCCGTCTCGGGGGCCGGAGTGAGGGCGGGCCCCCGCGCGCAGGCGGAGGCCAGGAAGAGAACGGCGAGACAGGCGAGTCGCTTCATCACCCTTGCGGGAGCGGGTCCGGTTTCGGGTACAGACCAGGAAAGTTAACAGAGACGGGGGGGCGGGG
>DATACF010000765.1:0-2342 GCA_036259235.1 Longimicrobium sp.
GGGCGGCGGTGTGGGGGACCCGGGCGGCGCTCGAGGGCGCCGGGGTCCCGCTCCTCCCGCGGCTCCTGGCGTGCGTGGCCGCCGGGGGGGTGCTCTTCGGGGTGGGGCTGGCGGTGTTCTCGCGCCCCCTCTTCCTCCTGGTCCGCGCGCAGGTGGCGGGGCTCCTCCCTCCGCGGATGCGGGGGCGGGCGGGGGGCCCCCGCGAGGCCTCGTCGCCGGCCTGAGCCTGAGGACGGCCCCCCCCGGCGCGGGGCCACGACGATCTTACGAGGGAGAGCGCGGGCGCGATGTGCGGAATCTGTGGAGTGTTCGTATCCGGCGGCGGCACGGGCGCCGGCCAGGCCGCCGGCGTGCGGGCCATGGCCGCGGCGCTCGCGCGCCGGGGCCCCGACGACGAGGGGTTCTTCGCCGACGGCCCCTGCGCGCTGGGGTTCCGCCGGCTCTCCATCCTCGACCTCTCCCCGGCGGGGCACCAGCCGATGGAGACGCCGGAGGGGCGGCACGCGCTGGTCTTCAACGGCGAGCTCTACAACTTCCGCGACCTCCGGCGCGAGCTGGAGGGGCGGGGCGTCCGCTTCCGCTCCACCGGCGACGCCGAGGTGGCGCTCCACGCGCTCGCCGCCTGGGGCGAGGGGGCGCTCGCGCGCTTCAACGGGATGTTCGCGCTGGCGTTCTGGGACGCGGAGGCGCGCACCCTCCTCCTGGCCCGCGACCACGCGGGGATCAAGCCCCTCCTCTGGATGCGCTCCCCCGGCGGGGGGGTGGTCTTCGCCTCGCAGATGGACGCCCTCCTGGCCCACCCCTGGGGGGCGGGGGCGGAGGTCTCGCGCGAGGGGCTGGGGCTCTACCTCCGCTTCGGCTACGTCCCCGCGCCGTGGACGCTGGTGGATGGGGTGCGCGCGGTCGACGCGGGGGGGTGGGTGCGCCTCCACGCCGACGGGCGCGCCGAGGAGGGGCGGTGGTGGAGCTTCCCCCAGCGGGGGAGCGGCGAGCTCCAGGGCGAGGCGGCGGTGGACGCCCTCGACGAGGCGCTCTCGCGCGCGGTGGCCCGGCAGATGGTCAGCGACGTCCCCGTGGGGGTCTTCCTCTCGGGGGGGATCGACTCGCCGCTGGTGGCCGCCGAGGCCGCGCGCCACGCGGGCGGGGGGCTCCGGGCCTTCACCATCGGGGTGGCCGACGACGCGTCGATGGACGAGTCGGCCGACGCGCGGCGCTACGCGGAGGAGATGGGGCTGGCCCTGGTGCGCCGCGCCGTCACCGGCGCCGACGCGCTCTCGGCGCTGGGCGACGTGGTGGCCGCCTGCGGCGAGCCCACCGCCGACTTCTCCATCTTCCCCACCCTCCTGGTGAGCGCGCTGGCGCGCGAGCACGTCACCGTGGCGCTCTCGGGCGACGGGGGCGACGAGCTCTTCTGGGGGTACCCGGGGCGCTTCGGGTCGGCGATCGAGCAGGCGCGGTACTTCGGCCGGCCGCGCTGGCGGCGCTACGGCGACGTGGCGGCGCGGAAGCTCCTGCGGCGGGGGCGCGCCACCCGCGAGGTGCTGGGGTGGCCGTCGCTCGGGCGCCTCTACCAGAAGAAGCACACCCTCCTCGCCGAGCCCGACCTGGAGGCGCTCTTCCCCGGGCTCCCGCCCCTCCCGGAGGCGTTCAACCTCTTCCGCTTCGACGGCGACGACCCCGACGAGGCGGCGCACTGGGTGCGGTGGAACGAGTTCCGCGCCCACCTGGCGCGCGTCCTCCTCAAGGTCGACCGCGCCAGCATGTACCACTCGCTGGAGGTGCGCGTCCCCCTCCTCGACCGCGAGGTGATCGAGGTGGCGCTCCGGACCGACTGGCGGAGCTGCCTGGCGCTGGACGCGCGCCGGGGGAAGATCCCCCTGCGCGAGGCGCTCGCCCGGCGGGTGCGCCACCAGACGGCGGGGAAGCGCGGCTTCACCGTCCCCATGCACGCCTGGCTGGCCGGCCCGCTGGCGCCGCTCCTGCGCGAGCGGGTGCTGGAGCGGCGCGACTGGTTCGGCGTCGAGGCGTCGCGCTCGCGGCTGGCGGCGCTGGCCCGGCGGGTGGGGGCGGGCGACCGCGCCCCGGCGTGGGGGCTCTGGCTCCTCCTGGCGCTGGCGCTCTGGGACGGGCGGCACGGGGGCGGCCGCGCGGCGCTCCGGGCGGCATGACTCCACGCGCCCCCCGGGTGGCGGTCGTCGTCAACGCCTTCCCGACGGTCTCCGAGACCTTCCTGTTCAACAAGGTGATGGGGCTGCGCGCGGCCGGCGCCGAGGTGACGGTGCTGGCCGGGCGTCCTTCCGCCGACGCGGCGTTCTTCGCCGCGCGGGCGCCGGAGGGGCTCG
>DATACF010000766.1:0-4521 GCA_036259235.1 Longimicrobium sp.
CTGATCGACAGGGACCACTCGTGCAAAGGGGAAGTAGGGCGTTATACTGAGCTCGGACACCGTGTTCTGAGGCGAAGCGTGAATGGGAGCTTAGACAACTCCATTCTGCTCAACCGAAGGGCCGGTGTCCACTTCGTTTACCCCCCCTGCAACTAAATCGACGAAGAACCTTTTTTATTGCCCCTGCCCAGCCCTTCCGGAGTACGGATCGGGAACGTAGGTGATCCCGTACGTGAGGAATTGGGATCCCTCCCGCCTCTCTTCCCCTTGAAACTGCAGCATCCGGAGCCAGGGCCCGAACTCGGCTTCGACCTCGGGCCGGGTTGGCTCGGTCATTCCCCGCCCCGGAAGCCGGAATCCCCAATTGATGCAGTAGATGCACACGTCCGCGGCCTGGATCGGGTACGTCATCTCCGACGCCACGAAGAAGGGCGCGGGAACGATCCGCGACGCGCGCAGGCGGCCCGTCCGGGTGGCCTGGAAATACCGCTCCATCTGTTCCACGAACCGCCGGTCGAGCGCGTTGTCGGTCCGGTCCAGCACCAGGAGCCCGCTGTCGCGAGCGTGCTCGAGGAAATAGAAGTACCGCTCGAGGAGGAAGACGTAGTCCTTCCGCAGGTACTCCTGCCGCGCATCCGGGCCCGGCGCGCCACGCGGGATGACGGTGGCGAACACGACCGCCTCGAAGTCCCGCAGGAGCTGGAAGATCCCCCGCGCCATCTCCAGACACGCCTGGCCGTAGGCGGTGAACTCCACGCGCGTCGGCGCCTGCCGCTCGATTCCTTTCAGAAGGAAGGCGCGGCTGTGCGCCCGGCGCGCCTCGTCGTCGAGCCGGTCTCCCTGCGCCGCCCAGCGGAAGCGGTCCCGGTCGAGGAGAGAGTGGCCCTTGACCTCCTGCTTCCGGTACCGGTGCAGCAGGTCGCCGAACGTCGACTCCTCCAGCCGGCGCATGGCCTGCACGAAGCCCCACAGCCGCGTCGCATGGAGCGCGACGCCGCCGCGGACTTCATAAGGCATGTTGTTGTGATCGTGGCCGCTTTCGTCCACGAAGAGGAGGAAGCTCATCCGTCCCGGCCCGGAAGGCGGTGCGGCGTCCGATGTCTCGGGACCGCCGCGGCAGCGCGCCGTCGTCGTCCGCCGACGCTGGAGAGCCGGGAAGATGATGTGCTTTGTGCCGTACGTCCAGTTTAGAAGATGACCGCTCTCACTCCGCCATCGCCAGCAGCTCCGCGGTGTGGAGCGTCTTCCGGCCGTCGCAGAAGTCGGCGATCTGGTGGCGGCAGGAGAAGCCGGGAGCGACGACGAGGTCGGCCGGCGCGGCGCCGCGGACGGCGGGGAAGAGGACGCGCTCGCCGCACGCCTTCGACACCTCGTAGTGGCCCTCCTCGTAGCCGAACGACCCCGCCATCCCGCAGCACCCCGAATCCAGCACGGTGAACTCCAGCCCCTCCACCCGCCCCAGCACCTCGGAGGTGGGCCCCATCCCCACCAGCGCCTTCTGGTGGCAGTGGCCGTGGACCACCGCGCGGCGCTCCAGCCGCCCCGGGCGCCAGTCGGGGAGGGCGGCCAGGAGCTCCTCCAGCGTCACCGCCGCCGCGGCCAGCGTCTTCGCGCGCGGGTCGCGGACCAGGTCGGGGAGCTCGTCGCGCAGCGTCAGGATGCAGCTGGGCTCGACGCCCACGATCCGCGCCCCGCGCTCCACCTCGGGGAGCAGCGTCTCCAGCAGCGCCTTCTGCCGGTCGCGCGCGTAGTCGAGCAGCCCCTTCGAGATCGCCGCGCGCCCGCAGCACACCTGCGCCCGCGGGAGGCGGACGTCGAATCCCGCGCGCTCCAGCACCGTCACCGTGGCCTGGAGCGGCCCCGGCTGGAAGAAGTTGTGGAAGGTGTCGTCGAAGAGGATCACCGTCGGCCGCGCGCCCCCGCCCGCCGCCGTCCCCGATCGCGAAGACGACCGGCGCCGCCCGAACCAGCGGCGGAACGGCTCCTCCGCCAGCTCCGGGAGCTCGCGGCGGGGGTCGATCCCGCAGACGGCCTTGAGGGCGGGCGCCATCAGCCGGTTCCCGAAGTTGGCCAGCCCCGGCGCGAGGGAGCCCGCCTTCGCGAGGTCGTGGATGCGGCCGAAGAAGTGCGCCTTGCGGTCGGTGCCGTGCTCGCGGTGGTGCTGGGCCAGGAACTCGGCCTTGTAGCGCGCCATGTCGACGCCCACCGGGCACTCCGTCTTGCACGCCTTGCACGCCAGGCACAGGTCCAGCGCCTCCAGCACCTCGTGGCTGCGCATCCCCGGGAGGTTCCCCCGCATCGCCTCGCGTAAGCTGTTCGCCCGGCCGCGGGTGGAGTGCTGCTCCTCCAGCGTCACCATGAACGACGGGCACATCGTCCCCGCGTCCAGCTTCCGGCAAACGGCCATCCCGTTGCACTTCTCGACCGCGATGTCGAAGCCGCCCTCCGCGTAGTGGAACCACGTGTCGCGCGGGGGCACGGCCTCCGGCCCGAAGCGGAGGTTCTCGGACATCCGCTGGTACGGCGGGACGATCTTCCCCCCCGGGTTCATCCGGCCCTCGGGGTCGAAGACCGCCTTCACTTGGCGGTGGAGCTCGATGATCGCGGGCCCGAACATCCGCGGGAGGAACTCCGAGCGCGACAGCCCGTCGCCGTGCTCGCCCGAGAGCGAGCCGCCGAACTCCACGACGAGGTCGGCCACGTCGGCCGCGATCCGCTGCATCCGCTCGCGGTCCTCCCCGCGCTTGAGGTTGAGGTCGACGCGGATGTGGAGGCACCCCTGCCCCGCGTGGCCGAAGTACCCCGTCGTCGTCCCGTGCCGCTGGACGATCTCCTCGAAGCGGCGGGTGTACGCCCCCAGCCGCTCCGGCGGGATTCCCGTGTCCTCCACGAACTCCTGCGGCTTGATCTCCTTGCTCGCCGTCGTCAGGTAGAGGAGGCCCGTGGCCGCCTGGCGGAGCGCCCACGCCGCGTCCTGCTCCTTCGCGGTGACGTAGACGCCGGGCGTGGGCGCGCCGGGGAGCCCCGGCGCGCGGGCGGCGAAGTCGTGCGCCAGCGTCGCGACCTCCTCGGCCGAGCCGCCCGAGAACTCGCAGAAGAGGACGCCGAGCGCGTCGGGGGCCGCCATCGCCGCCGTCGCGCGGAACTCGAAGAGGTCGCGGGCGCCCTGGAGGACGCGCGAGTCCACGATCTCCAGCGCCGAAAGGCCGCGCTCGGGGAGGATGGCGGGGACGGCGTCCATCGAGGTGAAGCGCTCGCGGAAGCTCAGGAGGACGAGCGCCCGCGCCGGCGGGATGGGGACGAGCCCCAGGTCGGCCTCCACCACCGTCGCCAGCGTCCCCTCCGAGCCCACGATCAGCTTCGCGAGGTTGAGCTCCGGGTCCTCCAGCATCGCGTCGAAGTTGTAGCCCGAGACGCGGCGGGGGACCTTCGGGTAGCGCGCATCGATCTGGGCGCGGTGCGGCTCCAGGATCGCCAGGACGGCGCGGGCGAGCTCGCCTTCCACGCCGGGGGCGCCGGCCAGGGCGTCGCGCTTCATCGCCGTGAAGTGCGCGCAGGCGCCGTCGTGGAGGACGCAGCGGAGCGAGTGGACGTGGTCGCCCGTCTTCCCGTAGACCAGGCTCCGGGCGCCGCACGAGTTGTTGCCGATCATCCCGCCCAGCGCGCACTGGCGGATGGTCGCCGGGTCGGGGCCGAACTGGAGGCCGTACGGCGCGGCGGCGCGGTTCAGCCGGTCGAGGCGGAGCCCCGGCTGAACGCGGGCGCGGCGGCGGTCCGGGTCGATCTCCAGCACCCGGTTCATGGACTTGGTGAAGTCGAGGACCAGCGCGGCGCCCACCGTCTGCCCGGCCAGCGCGGTCCCGCCGCCCCTCGGGAGGACGGGGACGCCCGCCTCGGCCGCCAGATTCGTCGCCGCGATCACGTCGTCCGCGTCTCTGGGGACGACGACGCCGACTGGGAGGATCTGGTAGAGCGAGGCGTCGGTGCTGTACAGGAGGCGGCTCTTGGCGTCGAAGCGCACCTCGCCCCTGACGCGCTCCTCGAGGGCGCGCTCCAGGCGACGGGCGCGGGCGTCGGACTGCTGGACCACCGGAAGCATCGGGGCGGGCTCTTTCGTTCGCGGGTCTCGTCGAGCTGCAACGGCAACGGCAACTGCAACTTCCAACTGCAACTGCAACGGCAACTGCGGCTACGGCTCTGGGCATGTCCCCGCTGCGCGGGGCCGGGCTGCGGGCCGCGTAGGCAACGATAATACCGTTGCCGACGCGGCGAAGCCCCTGGCGGACTCCGTGGCGCGCGGCCGCCCGGCGCGGATCGCGATCCTGGTCGCATTCCCCTCGCCAGGGTCTTCGCCCTCCGGGCCCGCATCCCTCATGCAACGGCGCAGGCGAGGCCGACTTCGCCGCCATCGCCTGCCTTCCGTCGCATGAGGGATGCGGGCCCGGAGGGCGAAGACCCTGGCGAGGGGAATGCGACCAGGATCGCGATCCGCGCCGGGCGGCCGCGCGCCACGGAGTCCGC
>DATACF010000767.1:0-1607 GCA_036259235.1 Longimicrobium sp.
CCGGGCCGTCCACCGTCACGTCGCCGTCCGCGAAGCCGCCCGCGCGGCGGCGGCGCGCGACCGCCTCCGCGGCGGCGGTGACGCTTCCCACGCGGTCGGTGGTGTCGATGGCGATCAGCTCCGCGAAGATCTCGCGGGCCAGCGCGCGGTGCCCGGGCGGCGGGGTGCGGGCCGGGTCGAGGGGGTCGGGCATGGTCTCCGGGCTCGGCGAGGACGATGGGAACGGCGACGGGTGCCCGCCCGCACGGGGTGGGCCGCGGCGTCAGCGCTTCTTCTTCAGCAGCGTCCCGCGGCACGCGGGGGCGCCGCAGACGCAGGGGAAGCGGCGCTTCATGGCGGGGGTGTGGCGGACGTTCAGGATGAAGTGGTAGTCGTAGCTCAGCTCCTCGCCGGGCTCGATGTCGCGGAGGGCGTCGATGTAGATCCGCCCGCCCTCGATCACCGACTCGCAGTTGGGCTCGCACGAGTGGTTGATCCACTTCGCGATCCCCCCCCGGCGCGCGGCGTCGACCAGCACCTCGTCGTCGACGGCGAAGAGGAAGGTGTGCGTGGGCTTCGACGGGTCGTCGGGGTAGCGGGCGTCGGCCTCGGCCTGCGTGATCCGCTCGCCCGTGTACTCCACGATCCGCGTCCCCGCGGCGATCGGCTCGCGCGCATAGACGCCGCGGCCGTGGATGCCGGAGCGTCGGACGGAGAGGGGCGTCCGGCTTCGAAAGCGTGGATTTCGCATGAGGCCGATTCTACGCGTCCCGGCGGCGAGCGCAATGGGTCTCGCCCGGCCCCCGGGTGGCGTGAAGCGTGCATCCCTCCCCGGCCCCTGTTTTCTCAACCCAAGGAGGGACGATGCAAAGCTCCGACAATCCCGGCGGTCTCCCCGGCGACGGGCCCGGCTACGCCTCGGGCGGCTCCACCGGCGGCGCGTACGGCTCGGGCGGCTCGACTGGCGGCGGCGCCGACGACTTCGACCGCTACGACGCGGCGTACTACCGGCGGCACTACACCGCGCGCCCGGGGCTCTCGGCAAGCGCGGGGACGGCCACGCCGGGGACGTACGACGAGGCGCGCACCGGCTACGCCTTCGGGCACCGGGCGGCCACCACGCCGACGTACACCGGGCGGCGCTTCGAGGAGGTCGAGGTCGACCTCCGCCGCGACTACGGCGAGGACACGCCGACCAAGTTCGAGCAGGTCCGCGACTACGCGCGCCACGCCTTCGAGTGGAAGACGGTCCTGGGCGCGCTGGCGGTGGCGGTGGGCGGCTGGTGGGCCGGGAGCAAGCTCTTCGAGGCCGTCTCGGAGATGAACGAGGAAGACGAGCAGGACTGCGTCGTCTACTTCGAGTCGCACCCGGCGCGCTCGCGGGGGCTCACCTACGAGGAGGCCCGCACCGGCTACACGCTGGGCTACGTCGCCTCGCGCAACCCGGACTACGCCGGCCGCGCCTACGACGACGTGGAGACCGACCTCCGCGGCGCCTACACGGGCTCGCGCGCGGGGAGCTACGACGATCTCCGCGACTTCACCCGCCGCGGCTACGAGCGCGGCGCCACGCGCCGCACCCTGTAGCGGCACGCGCGACAGGGCGGGCCCGCTCGAGCGGGCCCGCC
>DATACF010000768.1:0-6394 GCA_036259235.1 Longimicrobium sp.
CTGCGACTTCATGGGCTCCTCCCCTGGTTGAAGGGTGAAGGCTCCGCGACGCGCGGAACCACGCGCGCGCGACTGCAGCCGCCGGACCAGGAATTTCGGTCACTTTGGCAGATTCCGTCTGTCGCAATGCCTCCCTTCGGACCCGGACCGAGCACGAGTCTGCTCGTCTCTCGATCCCGCCGCCGGGAGCGCCGCCATCCCCGGGTCGTCTTCCCTGCTCTCGGTCGATACCTTTCTCCGCGCAGCACCCCTCCTCAACGCCCCATGGGGCGCGTCACCAGGGTAGAGCGTATGGCTGAGCGGAAGCACGGAGCGAAGGCTCCGGAGACGGAGTCCACCGTCACGGGCGCCGACTGGTGCGGCGACGACATCTCGGGGCAGCGGCACACGCGCGTGCTGTTCGTCGACCTGGACATGACGGAGGTCGAGAACCACGGCGCGGTGTTCGAGGAGTGCACCTTCCGGCGGGCGCGCTTCAACGTCTCCACGCACAACGGCGCGGCGTTCGTCAACTGCACCTTCGCGAACTGCAACTTCTACGACGCGCGCTTCAGCGACTGCAAGCTCGTCGGGAGCATGTTCGACCGGTGCACCTTCGACGCGATGCAGGTGGCCGGGGGGAACTGGTCGTTCGTGGGGCTCCCCGGCGCCGACCTCCGCACCGCCTCCTTCCGCGGCGTGCAGATGCGCGAGGCCGACCTCACCGGGGCGCGCTGCCAGGGCGCCACGCTCCGCGACGCCGACCTCTCCGGCGCCTCGCTCCACGCGGCCGACCTCTCGCGCTGCGACCTGCGGGGGAGCGACCTGAGCGCCCTCGACCCCGAGCACGTGGAGCTCCGGGGGGCGATCATCACCATCGACCAGACGATCGCGATCGCGGAGGCGCTGGGGCTGGACGTCCGCGTCGAGTAGGCGGCAGGGCGCCGGCAGCCCCCCGGCCGAAGGCCCCGGCGTCCGGGAGACGCCGGGGCCTTCCCCGTTCACCGGGTCACGCCAGATTCGGACGATCGGAGGGTGGTTCGGGGAGATCCGCGCCTGAGAGCCAGCTACCTGGCGAGACGAGTAGATTCCTCACTCGTTCCTCGTTCGGAATGACAGGTCGGGCTTCTCTCGATCGACCACTCTCCAAACGAACCTGGTATCCGTATCAGCCGCCAGCGGTCCCGACCCTTCGCGCCGAATCCCCAGATCTCCACTTCCGCCGCAACGGACCGGTAGCGCGAGACGGACGCCCCCCGATACATTTGCACGCCACGGAATCGCGCCGGGCGGCCTCCCCGCCCTTCCCCGCGCGAGCCCGCCCCGCGGTCCACCTCCCCGGCTCGACCCCCATCCCGCAGGTCTCCCCATGGACGCCAGCGACCGCCAGACCCCGTCTCCCCCCCACGCGCCGGAGAAGATCGCCGCGCCCCCGATCGCGCCCGCGCAGCCCCCGCGCGCGTCCGGCGGCGGCGGGCGCGGGCGCCGGATCCTCCGCGGAAGCTGGCGCGCGGCGAAGAAGACCGTGCGCGGTCTCCTCTGGCTCCTCCTCGCCGTCACCGTCCTCACGCTGGTGACGACGATCTGGGGGCTGGCGCACACGCCGGTGATCGAGGGCGCCTCCGGACCGGTGGTGAACGACGTCACCAAGCTGAACCCGGTGGAGGTCGACCGCGTCGTCGCCCCCACCACCGAGGCCGAGATCGTGGCGGCGCTCCGCGCGGGGACGGGGCCCGTCTCCATCGGCGGCGGGCGCTTCAGCATGGGCGGGCAGACGGCCACCGAGGGCGCCCTCCACCTCGACATGCGCCGCTACGATCGAATCATCCAGCTCGACACCGCGGCCAAGACGCTCACCGTGCAGGCCGGGGCCACCTGGCGGCGGATCCAGGAGTTCGTCGACCCGTACGGGCTGTCGGTGAAGGTGATGCAGTCGTACGGCAACTTCACCGTGGGCGGCTCGCTCTCGGTGAACGTGCACGGGCGGTACGCGGGGCTGGGCCCCATCATCTCCACCGTCCGCTCCTTCCGCATCCTCCTGGCCGACGGCACCGCGCTCACCGCCTCGCCCACCGAGAACCCGGAGATCTACTACGGCGCCATCGGCGGCTACGGAGGGCTGGGGGTGATCACCGAGGCCACCCTCGACCTGGCCGACAACGTCCGCGTCCGCCGCACCCGCACCACGATGCCGGTCTCCGCGTACGGCGAATTCTTCCGGCGGTCGGTCCAGGGGAAGGACGACATCGTCTTCCACAACGCCGACATCTACCCCAACGAGTACGACCGCGTCAGCGCCGTCACCTTCACCCGCACCGACGATCCCGTCACCGTCGGCGAGCGGCTGATGCCGAAGCGCGAGTCGTACCCGGCCGGGCGGTGGGGGACGCGGATCGTCACCGGGTGGCCGGGGGGGAAGGAGATCCGCGAGCACCTCCTCGACCCGTGGACGTACCGCGGCGAGCCGGTGGTGTGGCGGAACTACGAGGCGAGCTACGACGTCGCCGAGCTGGAGCCGTCGTCGCGCCGGAAGTACACCTACGTCCTCCAGGAGTACTTCGTCCCCGTCGAGCGCTTCGACGACTTCGTCCCCCGGATGCGCGACGTCTTCCGGCGCCACGACGTCAACGTGGTCAACGTCTCCATCCGCCACGCGACGCCCGATCCGGGGTCGCTGTTGGCGTGGGCGCGGGGCGAGACCTTCGCCTTCGTCGTCTACTACAAGCAGGGGACGAGCGCCGGCGCCCGCCGCGAGGTAGCGGCGTGGACGCGCGAGCTGGCCGACGCCGCGCTGGCCGTGGGCGGGCGGTGGTACCTCCCGTACCAGCCGCACGCCGCGCCGGAGCAGTTCCGCCAGGCGTATCCCCGGTCGAACGAGTTCTTCGCGCTCAAGCGGCGGCTCGACCCCGCCAACCGCTTCCGCAACAAGCTGTGGGACCGCTACGACCCCGAGGGCCCCGCGCGGATGGAGCTCGCCGCGGCGCAGCGGGCGGCGCTCGACACGCTCCCCTTCTACGCGCGACCCGAGTCGCAGAGCTTCCTGGCGCACCCGGAGTGGTTCATCGTCTACTCGGCCGACGAGTACGCGGGGTGGACGCGCGACCGCCTCCCCCATGGCTTCCCCTACGCCCGCTCCATCGGGCAGTTCTGGCGCAACTGGGGCCAGGTGTCGCGCGCCTCGCGCCAGGAGAACCCTCGTAACGGGCGGTATTCCCTCATGCTCGGCGTGATCGGCGCCAGCTACTCGGTGGAGTACGCCATCAAGAACGCGTACGAGAACACGCTGGGCCGCCTGAGCGCCTGGACGGCGGGGGGACGGATGACCGACGAGGACCGCTTCGCGCACCGGGTGGCGGCCGACTACGGCGCCTTCATCCACTCCATCCCCTGGTACCGCTACTCCTTCGGCGCGGAGCTCCGCCGGCTGTGGACCGACGTCCCGCTCTGGGGCCCGGCCCCGCTCCGCAAGTGGGAGCGGCGCCTCTCGCTCTCGGCCGAGTACGCGGTGAAGGGGGTCTACGCCTGGATGCTGGGGGGCGCCACGGGGGCGGCGTACGACCCGCAGGAGTCGGAGATGGGGCTGGTGGTCTTCGGCGACACGGCGTCGCTGGCCCGCGGCGACGCGCGCGTCCTCTCGCGCCGCCCGCTGGGGCCGCGCCACGCGCTCCTGGTCGCCAAACGCTACGACGACTTCGGCGACCTCCTGGTCGAGGCCGCGCGCCGCGGCGAGACGCCGCCGCTGGTGGAGATCGCGGGGAACGACGACATCGTGGTGACGGGCGTGGCGCCGCGCGGGTGGGGGTACGTGGGGCCGGAGGCGGAGCTCCTCTACGCGCTCCCGCTGGCCACCGACCCGTCGCGCATCCGCCCCGTGCTCAAGGTGCGGACGCGGGAGCTCCTCCCCTTCCTCCGGCGCGTGCAGGGGGAAGGACGGCTGGCGGTGGACCACGTCTACGACTACTGACGGCGGATTCCATTCAAACGACTCACGACCGGGAGGAAGCGATGCTCAGGAAGGTGGCGTTCGGGGCGGGGCTGTTCGGGGCAATCGTGGTGGCGCTGGGGTGGATCCCGGGCGTCTCGCCGCACGCGGGGCACGAGCGGATGATGTTCGGCGCGTTCGCCATCAGCGCCATCGACGACATCACCCACGGGCTCACGGCGCTGGCGGCCTTCGCGGCGGCGCTCCACTCCGAGCGCGCGTCGCGGCTCTTCCTGGTGACGTTCGGGTCGTACTACGCCCTCGACGCCACCTTCTACCTCCTCAACGGCTTCGTCAACGACCTCCCCTGGACGGCCGACATCATGCTCAACCTCCCGCACGTCGTCGTGTCGAGCGTGATGCTGGCGGCGGCCTACGGCATCAAGCCCGCCCCCGCCACCGCGCGCGCCCCGGCGGTGGCGTGAGCCGAAAGTCCGAACGGCGGTAGTCTCACGCAGAGAAGCAGAGTCAGCAGAGAACCGCATGAAGTTCCTCTGCTGGCTCTGCTTCTCTGCGTGAGTCAAATTCTTCGCGGGCGCAGGTTCGGAACCGGAACCAGGGAGACGGCCTCGGATGGCGGAGCGATACGACGTGATCGTGGCGGGGCTGGGAGCGATGGGGAGCGCCTCGGCGTACCACCTGGCGGCGCGGGGGAGGCGGGTGCTGGGGCTGGAGCGCTTCGGGCGCCTCCACGCCATGGGCTCGTCGCACGGCGACAGCCGCATCATCCGCGAGATGTACTACGAGCACCCGCTCTACGTCCCCCTCGTCCGCCGCGCGTACGCGCTCTGGAGGCGCTGGAGCGCGAGGCCGGGGCGGAGCTGCTGACCATGGGCGGCGGGCTGATGGTCGGCCCCCGCGACGGGATGCTGGTGACCGGGACGCTCCGGAGCGCCACCGAGCACGCCCTCCCGTACGAGCTGCTGGAGCCGCGCGAGGTGCGCGAGCGCTTCCCCGCGTTCGACCTCGCGGAAGACCTCGTCGCGGTGTGGGACCCGCGCGCGGGCTTCCTCCGCCCCGAGGCGTGCGTCGGCGCGCACCTCTCTCTCGCCGCCCGCCGCGGCGCCGACCTCCGCTTCGAGGAGCCGGCGCTCGCCTGGGAGCCGGACGGCGACGGCGTGCGCGTCTCCACGCCGCGGGGCGTCTACACGGCGGACCGGCTCCTGCTGACGGCCGGCGCGTGGACGCGGGAGTTCCTCCACGGGCTCGACCTCCCGCTCGAGGTGGAGCGCCAGGTGCTCTGGTGGCTCGACCCGCCCGACGACGGCGGCGCGTACGACCCCGCGCGCTGCCCCATCTACGCCTGGGAGCACACGCCGGGGTACATCGGCTACGGCTTCCCCCGCCTGGCGAAGGGCGTCAAGGCCGCGCTCATGCACCAGGGCGAGGTCTCGCCCCCCGACGCGGTGCGGCGCACCGTCGACCCCGGCGAGGTGGAGCCGCTGCGTCGCGCGCTGGCGCCCGTGCTCCCCGGCCTGGCCGCCGCGCCGGCGCGCGCGAGCGCCGTCTGCCTCTTCACCAACACCCCCGACTTCCACTTCGCCATCGGCTTCCACCCCGGCCATCCGCGGGTGCTGGTCTCCACCCCCTGCTCCGGCCACGGCTTCAAGTTCGCCTCCGCCATCGGCGAGCTCCACGCCGACCTCCTCACCGAGGGGAGGACGCAATTCGACCTGTCGCCGTTCCGGCTCGACCGGTTCGGCGATCCGCAGGCCCCACCGCGTTGACGTGCGTACCGATACACGATACAATCCACCTGTCGGCCTGGAGATCGCGCATCCATGATCGTGAGCTTCAGGGATCGTGGTACGCAGGACCTGTTCAACGGTGTGGACAGCAAGGGAGCCCGCCGGGCCTGCCCGGTCGAGCTGCAGCGGATCGCGCTCCGAAGGCTCACGATGCTGAACCGGGCCATCATGCTCTCCGAGCTTCGCTATCCGCCCGGCAACCACCTGGAAGCGCTGAAAGGCGACCGCGACGGCCAGCACAGGATCCGGATCAGCGAGCAGTACCGGATCTGCTTCTTCTGGACGTTGGACGGGCCAACGGACGTAGAGATCGTCGACTACCACTGAGGGAGGCGCCTATGACCCGGCTGCCGACGCACCGCCCGCCGATCCACCCGGGCGAGATCGTGCTGGAGGAGTTCATCAAGCCGCACGGGCTCACGCTCACCGAGGCCGCGAAGCGGCTGCGGATCGAGCGGGTGCGGCTGTCCGAGATCGTGAACGGCCGGCGGGGGATCACCCCGAACACCGCGCTCCGGCTGGAGCGGCTGTTCGGGCCCAGCGCCGCGTTCTGGCTGGGGATGCAGCAGGACTACGACCTCTGGCACGAGCGGAACTCGCCGGTGGCCGCGGAGGTGGAGAAGATCGAACCGCTGCACGAAGCCGCCTGAAGCTCCTCTCGACGACGCGTAGAGCCGTGGGGGCG
>DATACF010000769.1:0-4440 GCA_036259235.1 Longimicrobium sp.
CGCCGCGCGCGGCGGCCAGCTCCAGCCACTCGGGGAGGAGGGTGGTCCACGCGCCTTCCAGGATCGACGCCAGGATGTGCGCGGCGCCGGGGGAGACGCGGGGAGAAGTCTCCTCCGGCGCCGGCTCGGGGAGGGGAGACGCGTCGCGCGGCGGAACGCGGCCCGCCCTTCGATAGACCGACAGCACCCCCGCCGTCCCCAACAGCCGCGCCTCCGGAGAACGGTCCGCCAGCGCCGCGAGGGCGCGGTCCAGCGCGGGCGCGTCCGGCGCGACACCGATCGCGTCCCCCGGCGGCTGGCGCTCGGTGCCGAGGAGGGCGCTCCGCACGGCCTCCTCCCAGGCGCGCTCCATCTCCGCCGGGCTCACGCGGCCGCCCCCGCGCGCGAGGGGGCGAGCGGGAGGAAGCGTCCTTCCGCCACCACCGACAGGGGGACGAGCCCGTCGCCGTCCCACTCTCCGAAGACGTCCACCGGCCGCCCGCCCGAGAGCGCCAGGAGCGGCCACCCCGCCTCGGAGGCGGACGGGGCGACCGGGAGCCCCGCGCCCACCGCGTCGCGCAGCAGCCAGTCGCCTCCGTGGCGGACGGGGACGACGCCGGTCAGCGGGACGCCGATCCGCTCGATCCACGGGTTCCGCGCCAGCGCGTCGGCCCAGGCGGCGGCCGCTTCCGTGACCGACGCATGTCCGCCGAGCGCCGCCAGCGGGCGCGGCTCGCCGTGGCGGGCGCGGATGGTGGCGCGCAGGGGGAAGGCGGCCGGGTAGAAGGCCAGCTCGGCGTCGAGGACGCGCCCCGGCGGCGGCCCCGGCTCCAGCGGCTGGCGCGCGGCGGCGAAGGCCAGGAGGAGCGCCCCGCGCCCCGTCTCCTCCCCCCGCAGCCAGGTGCGGCGGACGAGGAGCCTGTCCTCCTCCTCCACCCGCTGGCCCAGCACCGCCCAGCGGTCGCGCACCCCCTCGGCGGCGGCGACCTCCTCCTGCCGCACCGTCCACCCCAGCGCGGCGCGCACCTCGTCCTGGGCGGGCCCGGGGAGCGCGTCGAGGCGGCGGAAGGCCTCGGCCAGGAGGTGGAGGCGCCCCAGCCGCTCCAGGAGCCGGTCGGGCCACCCGTCGCCCGAGTGGGGGAGAGGCGCCATCTCGCGCACCCGCCGCGCGGCCCCGGGCGCCTGCGCGTCCACCAGCCGCGCCGCCACCGTCTCCCAGAACCCGCGCGGGCGGGAGGCGAGGGTGCCGAACCCCTGCCGCACCACGTCCTCCATCCACCGCGCCGCCTCCTCGACCCCCGCCGCCACGCGCTCGTCGCGGCGGGCGGCGCGCTTCGCCTGCGCCTCGGGGTCGGGGGCCTTCGCGGGCTCGCCGGAGGGAGGCGCGGCCTTCTTCTCGGCGCGGGCCTCGCGCCCGGCGATCCACTCGGCCACCCACGGGGGGGGCGCCCCCTCGGGGACGGCGCCGGGGCGGCCGGCGTGGAGGAAGAGGAGGCCGAGGGCGTGCTTGCAGGGGAACTTGCGGCTGGGGCAGGTGCAGCGGAAGCCGGGCCCCGCCTCGTCGACCGCCGTCTGGTACGGCTTCGATCCGCTCCCCTGGCACTCGCCCCAGAGGGCGCGCGCGTCGCGGCCCAGCGCCCCCCACTTCGCGGGCGAGGCGAGCGCCTGCCCCGCCTTCGCCGCGCCCGCGTCGGGGGCCAGCGCCGCCACCTGGTCCGGCGTCCACACCGTCACGGCGCCGTCCGGGGCGAGGACGAGGACGCGGCCCGACGCGAAACGGCGTGGTCGCGAATCGGTCGGATCGTAGGAGAAAGGAAAGCGGCGCGCGGCGGCATGGATCGGGCGGAGTCGGCGGACGCGGATCAGGCCCCGCAATCGTACGCCCGCCCCGGTGGAGGCGCCAGCCCCCGCCGCGCGCGGGGCGGGCGCGGAGCGGAACGTGCGGTTCCCGGGCCCGCCCGCGCTTCCGCGGGCCCCTTCGCCCGCGCGATCCAGCCTCCGGGAGAGCCATGATCTGCATCCTGCACGGATACCTGCTCGAAGGCTCGGGGAGCAACCTGTGGACGCGCTCCGTGGTGGAGTCGCTCTGCCGCGGGGGCGAGACGGTGCACCTGATGGCGCAGGAGAACCACCCCGAGCGCTACCCCTTCATCGCCGAGGCGCGCCGCTACCGCCCCGACGGCGAGGTGGAGACCGTCTACGGGCGCGAGGGCGAGGGGCCGCCGGGGTGCTGCGTCCTCCACAAGCCCGACCTCGGCGACACCCTCCCCGTGTACGTCTGGGACCGGTACGAGGAGTTCCCGCGCGTCGTCCCCATGGTCGACCTCTCCGACGCCGAGATCGAGGACTACCTGGAGCGGAACGTCCGCGCCCTCACCCGCCTGGTGCGCGAGAACGGCATCACCGCCCTCCACGCCAACCACGCCGTCCTCATGTCGGTGGTGGCGCAGCGGGTGGGCGCGGCCGAGGGGGTCCCCTTCTCGGTGATGCCCCACGGAAGCGCCCTGGAGTACGCCGTCCGCCGCGACCCGCGCTTCCTGCGGATGGCGCGGGAGGCGTTCGCCGCCGCGGGGCGCGTCTTCGTCCACGGCGACGAGATGCGGGCGCGGGTGCACGCCATCCTGGGCCCGGTGCCGGGGCTCGACGAGAAGACGATGGACCTCCACCTGGGCGTCGACACCAGCCGCTTCGAGCCCGTCCCCCGCGCCGGGCGCCCCCGCCTGGCGAGGGAGCTCGCCGCCTCCCTCGCCGGCCTCCCCCGCGGACGGACCGCCGAGCAGACCGACGCCATGCTCGCCGGCCTCCGCGGGGATGCGGCGGGCGCGGCGCTCGACGAAGCGCTCGCGGCCGGGCGCGCCTTCGCCTCCAAGGCCCCCGACGCGGACCTGGAGGCGAAGCTCGCCGCCGTCGACTGGGAGCGCGACCGCACCCTCCTCTACGTGGGGCGGCTGATCTCGGCCAAGGGGGTGCAGGAGGTGGTGGCGGCGCTCCCCCTTCTCCTGGAGCGCACCCCCTCGCTCCGCCTCCTGGTGGTGGGGCACGGGCCGCTGCGCGAGCCGCTGGAGGCGATGCTGTGGGCGCTGGAGCACGGCGAGCGGGCGCTCTTCGGCGAGATCGTGGCGAACGGGCGGGCGCTGGAGGGCGACCCCGAGGGCGAGGGGGGCGGCCACGCGCTGACCAAGGTGGCGCGCTTCCTCGAGGGCCTGCGCGAGGCGGGGACGCTGGACGCGTACTTCGAGGCCGGGCGGCGGCACGTCCGGCGCGACCGGGTGATCTTCACCGGCTACCTGACGCACCGGGAGCTCCGTTATCTTTTCCCCTGCTGCGACGCCGCGGTCTTCCCCTCGCTGGTGAAGGAGGCGGGCCCCCTCGTCTTCCTGGAGGCCCTGGCCAGCGGCGCCTTCCCGCTGGGCACCTACTTCGGCGGGATGAAGGCGAGCATCGACGCGGTGGCCGAGGCGCTCCCGCCCGAGGCCGCCGAGGCCATGAAGCTCGACCCCGCGCCCGAGCGCACCGTCACCGACATCGTCCGCCACGTCCCCGTGGCGCTGGAGATGGGCGAGCGCCACCAGGAGGCGCTCTTCCGCGTGGCCCGCGACCGCTACGACTGGTCGAGCGTGGCCCGCACCCTCTCCGGCGCGCTCCGCGCCCTCCGCCCCGACCCCGTACCCGACCTCGCACCCGGCCCGTGACCTTTCGCGACCACTTCCCGCCCCCCATCGACGCGGCCGCCGACGCCATCGTCGTCCTGGGGGGCGGCGTGCACCCCGACGGCACCCTCCCCGGGGTGGCCCGCGCGCGCGTGGAGCGCGCCGTCGAGCTCTTCGAGTCCGGCGTCGCCCCGCGCCTGATCCTCTCGGGCCGGTGCGGGCTGGAGGGCCCCGACCCGGCGGTGACCGAGGCGGCGGCGATGGCCGCGCACGCCGCCGGCTTCGGCGTCCCCCCGGAGGCCCTCTTCGTGGAGGACGACGCCCGCGACACCCTCGGCAACGCGTATTTCACCCGGATGCGCTTCCTGGAGCCGAACGACTGGACCTCCATCCGCGTGGTCACCTCCGACTTCCACCTGTCGCGGGCGGCGTGGGTGTTCCGGAAGATCCTGGGGCCCGGCTACGACGTCTCCTTCGTCTCCGCGCCCTCGGGGCTCTCGCCGCGGGCGCTGATCGACCGGGCGCTGGAGGAGTGCAAGATCACCATCTTCCTCAACGAGTGGCTCCAGGCCGTCGAGGACGCCGACGACCACGCCATCGAGCGGCTGATGGCGCAGGAGCACCCCGGCTACGCCGACGCGCCCACCCTGACGCACGACGAGATGCGCCGCCGCCTCGGCGAGATCGCCCGGATCAACCGGATCGAGGGGGGCGAGCGGTGGATCGCCGACGCCGAGGGCCCCGGCGCGCGGGACGGGGCCCCGGAGCGCCGCGCGGGCGCCGACCGGCGCGGGGGGCGGCGGGCGGCGCC
>DATACF010000770.1:0-2779 GCA_036259235.1 Longimicrobium sp.
CCCCCTCTCCCAACCCCTGGGAGAGGGGGGGACGCGAGGGAAAGGGCGGGGCGCGGGGCGGCGGTGGTGTGGGGGCGGGCTCCGCGCGGACCCTCACCCTGGCGGCTCGCCGTAGGCTCGCCGCCTGTCCCTCTCCCGAACTACGGGAGAGGGACGTTTGCATTTGTGCGCCACGCGGGCGATGGTGTGGGTGAAATGCTCGTAAGTCGCGTGTCGGGATGAAGTTCTCCCCTCGCCACGCACGCCCACTGCGTTCGGGGGGAGGCATGCGACGGAAGCCCGCCCAACGCAGTCGAAGTTCAGCCGTTCCGCGCAGCCCGGAGCGCAGCGGAGGGACACGCCCAGATCCGCCGTTGCCGTTCGCAGTTGCCGTTCCCTGCCAAGCTCCGAAGATCCGAGAGAACACAATCACCGGAGCATGAGCGCGCGGATGCGGTGGCGGTAGCGGCGGGCGGAGGTGACCCTGGCGCCCTCGGCGAGGGTGATGACGTACTCGGTGGCCGACCACGGCTCGACGGCGCGGACGCGCTCGAGGTTGACGATGGCCGAGCGCCGCACCCGCAGGAAGCGCCTGGGGTCGAGGAGCCGCTCCATCCGGTCCATCGTCTCGCGGAGCAGGAAGGCGCGCTTCCCCGAGTGGAGCGTGACGTAGTTCCGCGCCGCCTCCACCCAGTCGATCTCGTCCGGCCGCACGAAGACGTAGCGCACGCCCTCCTTGACCATGAAGCGCGGCGGATACTGCTCGCGTGCCGCCGCCTCCTCGAGGAGCGCCACCAGCCGCTCCGGCACCGTGCCGCCCTCCTGGAGCGCCGCCAGCCGCCGCGCCCGCGCCACCGCGGCGGCGAAGCGGTCGGCGTCGTACGGCTTCAGGAGGTAGTCGAGCGCCTGCGCCTCGAACGCCCGGAGCGCGTACTGGTCGAAGGCGGTGACGAAGATCGTCGTGGGCATGGCGTCGACCCCCACCTCGGCCACCACGCCGAAGCCGTCGAGCTCCGGCATCTGCACGTCGAGGATCACCAGCCCGGGGCGCGCGGCGCGGATGGCCTCGACGGCCTCGCGCCCGTTGGCGCACTCGGCCACCAGCCGCAGCGAGGGGTCGTCGGCGATCAGGTCGCGGAGCTTCTCGCGCGCCAGCGGCTCGTCGTCGGCGATCAGGACGTCCAGCGGTCGGGACATGTCGGGGTCGGGATGGGGTGTGGCGGGGGCTGGTCCGTCAACGGCATGAGCTGCGACGGCGACTTCAACGGCTTACGGCAACTGCGGATCCGGGCGTGTCCCTCCGCTGCGCTCCGGGCCGGGCTGCGGGCGCCGTAGGAAACGATACCACCGTTTCCAACGGCGCGAAGCCCTGGCGGACTCCATGCGCGCCGCGGCCTCTCCGCCCGGCCGCGGCCCCTTCGCATTCCCCCCCGCCAGGTCTTCGCCCTCCGGGCCCGCATCCCTCACGCAAACATCGCAGGCGACGTCGGCTCCTTCGCGTGCCGCGGACCGACGTCGCATGCCTTGGCCCCCGCGCGCCCCCCTCCCCCGGCCCCTCCCCCCGCACGCAGTGGGCGTGCGTGGTGAGGGGAGAACCACGCGCGCGCCCGGCAGCCAATCGCACACACAACCCATTGTAGTCCCAGAGGTTGGGAGAAGGGGGCCGGGGGGATGAGGGCCGACGATGCCGGCGCCGCCCACGACCGCCCGTCGCCCACACCAAACCAGCGCACTTCCGCACTCACGCACTTCCGTTCCGCACCGGCAGCACCACCTCCACCCGCGTTCCGCCCCCCGGCGCCGGCCCCACCTCGAAGCGGTGGTCGGGGCCGTAGAGGGAGGCGAGGCGGGCGCGGGTGTTGGCGAGGCCCACGCCCGTCCCCGCGGTGCCGCGGCCGGCGTGGAGGCCGGCGCCGTCGTCCTCGACCGCCAGGTGCAGCCAGGCGCCCTCGCGGAGGCGGGCGCTCACGCGGACGCGGCCGCCGCGGGCGAGGGGGGCGATCCCGTGGCGGACGGCGTTCTCCACCAGCGGCTGGAGGACCAAGGCGGGGACCGGGACGGCGCGGGCGTCGTCGTCGACCTCCACCTCGGTGCGGAGGCGCGCGCCGAAGCGGACGCGCTCGATCTCGAGGTAGAGCCGCACCAGCTCCACCTCCTCCTCCAGCGCCACCACCTGCGCCTCGGGATGCGCCAGCGCCCGCCGGAGGAGCTCGCCCACCCGCGCCAGCATCCGGTCGGCGGCGGCGGGGTCGCGCCGGAGGAGGGCGGAGACGGAGTTGAGGGCGTTGAAGAGGAAGTGCGGGTGGAGCTGCGCCTGGAGGGCGTGGAGCCGCGCCCGCGCCAGCCGCGCCTCCGTTTCCTGCTCCGACACCCGCCGCGCGCGGCTGTCCCACAGGTACACCACCCCGTGCGCCGCCGTGGCCAGGTTGGTGTAGAGGAGGAAGAGCGTCGCCCACGACGATCCCAGGTAGTACAGGAGGGGCGCCGGCCGCTCGTCGGGGCGGAGCGTGAGCAGGACGTTGGTCCCGTGGCGGAGCGCGGCGAAGGCAAGGAGCACCGCGGGCGCCAGGAGCACCGCCCCCGTGGGGAAGCGGAGCTCCGCCGTGGCGCGCCGCGTGGTCAGCCGCGACACGCCCAGGGCGGCGGCGGCCAGGACCCCCCACTGCACCGTGTCCACCGCGCTCCGCAGCGCCAGCCGCCCGGGCGAGAACGCCCCCTCCGCGGCCAGCCCCCACGCGCGCGCCCCGAAGAGCACCGCGCTCAGCACCGCCCCGAACACCGCCAGCGCCGCCCAGTCGCC
>DATACF010000771.1:0-3147 GCA_036259235.1 Longimicrobium sp.
GCGCCCGCCTCGATGGCGCGGACGAGCTCCTCGTCCGGCATCTCCTCCTCCCACCCGGCCGGAAGCTCCAGCTCGACGGTCTGCGCGCCGCCGCTGGGGGTGGCGATCACGCGGAAGCGGTCGGTCCCCTCCACGCGCGCAGCGTCGCCCTTCCCCTCCTCCGAGAGCCCCGCGTACGCCTCCACGCAGCTCCACGTCGTCCCCTCCCCGTCCGTCACCTCGCGCGCCATCCACTCCTCCATCGCAGCGTCCCCGATCCCATCGATCGCGACGCCGCCATCGCCAGAGCCGGGCCAGCATCTTCGCGACCTCGGATTCCGCTGAAGCATCACACAGGGGGCACAGGGGACACAGGGGGAGCTCCGTTCACAGCCGAAGCTCCCTCCGTGTCCCCTGTGTTCCCTGTGAGAGATTTGCCGTTCGAGGAAGCCCGACGAGTCACCGGATCGTGAGGATGACTCGCTCCGGCTCCGGCGAAGGCTTCGCCTCAGCTCCCCCGGCGCCGGAGGGAGTGGTAGGCGATCATCTTGTAGACCAGCTTGGCCACCACGAAGTCCGGCGCCGCGTTCCCGCCCATGGGGGCCAGCTCCACCACGTCGGCGCCCACCACGTTCTTCTCCGCGAAGACGCGGCGGAGGAGCTTCAGCGTCGGGTACCACGCCGGCCCGCCCGGCTCGGGGGTGCCGGTGGCGGGCATCAGCGAGGGGTCGAAGTAGTCGACGTCGAAGGTGATGAAGACGTCGTCGCCGAGAGCCGCCAGCGCGCGGTCGATCCACGCCTCGTTGTCCCACATCTCCTCGGCGAAGATCGTGGTGATGCTCCCCTCGCGCTCACGGATCAGCGCCCGCTCCTCGACGGTGATGGCGCGGATCCCCACCTGCACCAGGTCGACGCAGTCGATGCAGCGGGCCATCACCGAGGCGTGCGAGTACGGCGACCCCTCGTACTCCAGCCGCAGGTCGCCGTGGGCGTCGAACTGGAGGACCGAGAGGCGTCGCCCCTCGGGCTGGCGCGCCGCGTACGCCGTCACCGGCGCGCTGGTGATGGAGTGCTCGCCGCCGAGCCCGATCACCAGCCGGTCGCCCGCCGCCTCCAGGATGGCGTCGTACGCCTCGCGGAGCTCGCGGACGGCCGCCTCGGGGCCCGCGGAGGAGAGGTGGAGCGCGGGGAGGGTGCAGACGCCCACCTCGGGCCCCGGCTCGGCGTCGAGCTCCTGGTCGTAGAGCTCGATGTAGCGCGACGCCTCGACGATGGCCGCGGGGCCGCGCTTGGTGCCGCCCTGGTAGGAGACGGTGGCCTCGTACGGGATGGGGAGGACCACCACGCCGGCGTGCTCCCACCCGGCCTTTTCGCCCTCCAGCCCCAGGAAGTTGCGGGGGAGCTCCCAGGGGAGGTCCTGGAGCGCGTCGGGAAGGTTCGTCATCTCGTTCGATCCACAAGCGGGTGATGGGTCGGCTCGGCCAGCGAAGGGACCGAAAAGAAGGGATCGGGCGCCCCCCGTCAACCGCCGCGGCGCCGGGGGCTGGGAGGGAGGAGCGAGGGAGACGCGAAGATTTTCCGAACCTTTCCCGCCGCTCCGGTGTATCATCCGCCGATTCCGTTCAGACCGACACACCCGACATTCGGGGCCCGAAAAGGCCCTGCCATTCCCATGTCCGTCCGAATCAACGAGGAGCAGGCCGCCGCCTTCGTGCAGCAGGCGCTCGCGCGGGCCGTCCCCGGCGTGGCGTTCACCGTCCGCGCGCACCGCGACCCGCGCGGCGGGCCGGGGCTGGAGGCCGCGTGGACCACGGCCGGGGGCGAGCGCGGCTCGACCGTCTTCCCCCTTCCCCCCTCCGAGCACGGGAGCTGGGACGCCGGCTCGCTGGTGTACATGGCCGTCCGCCACTTCACCGCCCCCTTCGACCTCCTGCCCGAAGACCGCGACCGCGACCGCGCGGCGTGATCCGCGTCCGGGAAGCAAACAGAAAGGGGAGGCGCCGTCCGCGGCGCCTCCCCTTCGTCGTTTTCGTCCGGTCCCGCCCTTCCGCCGACCGCCGTCAGTTCGGCAGGTCCATCGCCGGGCAGGCCAGCCCCTCGTACTTGATCGTGACGCCGGCGGCCTGGCAGTCGGCGCAGAGGCCGTAGATCTCCAGGCGGTGGCGGGTGGGGAGGAAGCCGTGCTGGGCGGCCACCTCGGCCTGGATGCGCTCGACGTCGGGGCGCTGGAACTCGACCACCTTGCGGCAGTGCGTGCACACCAGGTGCTCGTGGCCGGGGCGCTGCCCGAAGAGGTGCTCGTAGCGCTTGAAGCCGTCGCCGAAGTCGTGGTCCTCCACCAGCCCGCTCCGCACCAGGATCTCCATGGTGCGGTAGATGGTGGCCTTCCCGATCCGCTCGCCGCGCGCCTTGAGCCGCGCCTCGATCTCCTCGACCGACAGGTGCTCGCGCGAGTTGAACACCACGTCGGCCACCACCTCGCGCTGCTGCGTCACCGGGAGCCCCTGCTGGCGCAGGTAGCGCCGGAAGAGGTGGAGGTACGGCGACGGAGAGGGGATCAGCGTCTCGGACATCGAACGGGCTCCTCGCGCGGGCTCAACGGACGCGGGAAGGAGCCCCGCGGCCATCGCAAACAATAATCATTCTTGATTAGGCGGGTCAAGCACCGGGCCGCCCAGGTCGCGGAGGACCTCGGCCCACCGCGCCCACTCGCCGCCCACCTCGCGGACGTCGGGCGCCTCGGTGTCGCCCCCTTCCAGCCGCCGGACGACGCCCTCGACGATCCGCGCCACCCGGTCGGGCGGGACCGTCCCCTGCTCTTCCAGGAGGTCGGCGCGCGTCGTCTTCCCCTTCTCGGGGAGCGCCTCGTAGCGGAGGGTGAAGATCGTCCGCCGCGCCTTCGCGTCGTCGCCCTCGGGGACGGCGACGAGGACGGCGAGCCCGCTCTCCTTCGCCCCCACCTTCCGCGCCGGGAAGATCCACACCTGGTCCACCCGCTCCGCCGGCACCCGCTCGGACGCCGCGGCCAGCGCGGCGCCCAGGTTGGGGTTCAGCGCGCCGGACTGCGGGGGGTGCGGATGAGGATGGGGGGGGAGCATGTCGAGGGGGCGGAGGGGAACGGCGATCGTGATCGGGATGGCGAGGGGGCGGGCTCCGGCGCGGGGGGGG
>DATACF010000772.1:0-1552 GCA_036259235.1 Longimicrobium sp.
CGGCGCCTCGTCCTCGCCGCCTGGGCCGAGCTGGACGGGGCGCAGGTGTACGTCTGGAACAAGCTGATCACCGGCTCCTTCCGCGTCGGCGTCTCGCAGAGCCTGGTGGTGCGCGCCCTCGCCCGGCTCTCCGGCGTGGACGAGGCGGCCATCGCGCACCGGCTGATGGGGGCGTGGGAGCCGGGGCCCGGGCTCCTGGAGCGCCTCCTGGGCGCCGACACCAGCGACGCCGACCTCAGCCGCCCCTACCCCTTCTTCCTCGCCTACGCCCTCGAAGGGGAGCCCGAAGAGCTCGGCGACGCCCGCGACTGGCAGGCCGAGTGGAAGTGGGACGGGATCCGCGCGCAGGTCGTCCGCCGCCGCGGAGGCACCTGGATCTGGTCGCGCGGCGAGGAGCTGGTCACCGAGCGCTTCCCCGAGCTGGCCGAGGCCGCCGCGCTCCTCCCGGACGGGACGGTCCTCGACGGCGAGATCATGCCGTGGAAGGAGGGCGCCCCCCTCCCCTTCGCCCAGCTCCAGCGGCGGATCGGGCGGAAGGCGCTGGGGCCCAGGATCCTCTCCGAGGTCCCCGTCGTCCTCCTCGCGTACGACCTCCTGGAATTCGAGGGCGAGGACGTGCGCGAGCGGCCGCTGGCGTGGCGGCGGGCGCGGCTGGAGGAGCTCCTGGCGCGCACCGCCGGGCCCGGGCGCTTCCTCCCCTCGCCGGTGGCGGCGGCGGAGGAGTGGGACGCGGTGCGCCGGGCGTACGGCGAGGCGCGGGAGGCGAGCGCCGAGGGGCTCATGCTCAAGCGCCTGGACGCGCCGTACGGGGTGGGGCGGCGGAAGGGGGGGTGGTGGAAGTGGAAGGTGGAGCCCTTCACCATCGACGCCGTCCTCCTCTACGCGCAGCGCGGCCACGGGCGGCGGGCGGCGCTCTACACCGACTACACCTTCGCGGTGTGGAGCGAGGGCGAGCTGGTCCCCTTCGCCAAGGCGTACAGCGGGCTCACCGACGCCGAGATCCGCCGCGTCGACGCCTTCGTCCGGCGCAACACCGTGCAGCGCTTCGGGCCGGTGCGGGCGGTGAAGCCCGAACTGGTCTTCGAGCTGGGGTTCGAGGGGGTCCAGCGCTCGCCGCGCCACAGGTCCGGCGTCGCGGTGCGCTTCCCCCGGATGCTCCGGTGGCGCACCGACAAGGCGCCCGAGGACGCCGACTCGCTGGAGACGATCCTCGCCATGCTCGACGCGGGCGGGCGGCGGACTTGAGCGGAGCCCCCTCCCGCGTGTATCCTTCGTGTCCCCGGTCCCGGCGCGCCCCTCTCCCTCCCGCGTCTCTCCCATGCCCGCGAGCCCGTCCACGTCCAACAATCAATCGGGGCTGGTCTTCGGCTTCTTCGTGGTGGCCGGGCTCATCCTCTTCTTCCAGCGGTGCGGCGGCGACGGCGGCGACGACGGCAGCGGCATCCGCTTCACCGTGAACGCCGGCTCCGACTCCGCCGTCCACGCCGACTCCGCGGCCGCCGCGAGCGCCGCCGCCGCCGCCGCCGCCGACTCGGCCGCCCGCGTGGCCGCG
>DATACF010000773.1:0-6554 GCA_036259235.1 Longimicrobium sp.
GGCCGGGGACACCTGCTCCCCGGCCCGTCGCCGGTTTCGGGCTTCGAGCCCGCCTACGCCATCGCGGCCTGCCCCTGCTCGGCCTGGCGCTCGGGGTAGACGCCCTCCTCGGTCTCGGCGATCAGGTGGTCGACGACGGCCTTGAAGTCGCCGGTGCGCTCGTAGACGGCGATCTGGCGGTCGGCGCTGGCGCCCTCGCGGAGGATCCGGAAGGCGTACTCGACCTCCTTGCGGCTCCCCAGCTCGTCGACGACGTCGGAGACGAACCACTCCAGCATCTCGCCGATCAGCTCGCGCGCGGGGAGCTCGCGCTGCTTCCCGAAGTCGATCAGCTTCCCCGAGAGCCCGTAGCGCACGGAGCGCCACTTGTTCTCCTCGATCAGGTCCGACGGGTAGACGCGGAAGGTCATGTTGTCGCGCCGCAGCTTCCAGAGCTTGGCGACGATGGCCTGGAGGAGCGCCGCCACGCACACCGCCTCGTCGATCCGGGTGCAGACGTCGAGGAAGCGGAACTCCAGCGTGGGGTATTTGTGGTGCGGCCGGACGTCCCAGTAGATCTTGGAGCCGTCGGGGATGCACTTCGTCTCCACCAGCGTCTCCATCAGCACCTCGAAGTCGGCCCACCCGCGCATGATCCGCGGCACCCCCGTGCGGGGGAAGTTGCGGAAGACGACGCTCCGGTACGACTTCAGCCCCGTGTTCCGCCCCATCCAGAAGGGCGACGAGCTGGAGAGGCAGAGGATGTGGGGGAGGAAGTAGCGCGCCACGTTCATGGCGTCGACCAGGAACTCGCGGTCCTCGATCCCGATGTGGACGTGCGTCCCGAAGATCAGGAGCTGCTGCGCGAGGTCCTGCATGTCCTGCTTGACCCCCATGTACCGCTCCAGGGGGGTGATCTCCTGCGTCATCCACGAGCTGAAGGGGTGCGTCCCGGCGGCGACGACCTTGAGGTCCTTGCGCGCGGCCAGGTCCATCACCATCCGCCGGAGCCGCTTGAGCTCGGCGCACGCCTGCCCCGGCGTCTCGCACACCGTCGTCCCCACCTCCACGATCGACTGGTGGAGCTCGGGCTTGATCTCGCCCAGGATCAGGTGGTCGTGGTCGAGGATCTCGGTGATGTACGAGCGCAGCTCCCGGGTGACCGGGTCGATGATCTGGTACTCTTCCTCGATGCCGATGGTGAGCGAAGGGGGCTTCATGCGGGGCTCTCCAGGTGCGTTGGACGCGGGCTCGTGTCGAGGACGGCCGGGGGCGGCGCGCTCCGCCGCTTCTCGGAAGTGCGCCATGCTGCACGTTTCGTTCGCGCGGGGCGCGTCCATCCCCGCGCGCGTCGGTCTTTACCGCCTTACCGCGCCTCCACCAGCATGGTGGCGACGCTGGAGCCGCCGCCGGCGGTGACGTTGAGGAGCGGGTCGGTGGCCAGCCGCGTCAGCGCCCCGTTGACGTCGGCGCCGTGGGTCAGGAAGGGGGCGATGTCCACCATCCGGTCGTAGACCCTCACGCCCCCGTCGGCCCAGCTGGGGAAGGGCTCGGTGGGGAGCGTGATCCGCTCCTGCACCACGTACGGCGTCTCCAGCGCGGTCTTCAGCGCGTCGCGCCACTGGTCGTCGCTCACCAGCCAGCCGAGGACGATCCCCCGGCCGCCGTAGTCGTCGTTGGGCTTCAGCACCAGCCGCTCGCGGTTCTCCGCCGCCCAGGGGACGAGGTCGATCCGCTCGCCGCCCCGCTCCGTCGCCCGCTCCTCGACCACGCGGGTCCAGGGGACGTGGCGCTCCACCGCCTGGCGCTCCTCGGGGGTGAAGAGCGCCGCGTTGCGCTCGTCGCCGAGCACCGCCAGGCTCGCCTTCTTGTACAGCACCTTGCAGCGGAAGGGGTTCACCATGCACACCGCGCCGTCGCGCACCGCGCGGACGACGGGGTTGTCGATCCCCATCCGCAGCACCAGCTCGTCGATCAGGACGCGCTTGTAGATGAGGGTGACGTGGAAGCCGCCCGCCATCAGCTTCCCGCCCGTGTACTCGCACGCGCGCGGGTCGGCGATCTCGCAGGCGATCCCGTGCGAGCGGAAGTACTCCTGGAAGAAGACGAACTCGCTGTGCGTGGGCACCCCCTCCCAGTCGAGGATCCCGATGCGCGGGAGCTCGCGTCCGCCGCTCCACTCGCGGAACGCCTGGAGGAGCCCGTGGAGGACGCCGTGGCGCGCGGGGAGGGGGGAGACGGCGTGCGTGCGGAGGAACTCGCCCATCACGGGGAGGGCGAGCATCACCTCCGAGAGGTTGTCCATGTACGCCGGCCCCGCGGGGGTCTCGGCGTTGTACTCGGTGAAGAGGAGCGTCTCCGCCTCGCCGTCGTAGAAGGCGTCGAGGCGCGCGGTCGGGCTGGGCGACGAGAAGCCGGGATCGTCGCCGACCAGCGTCTCCTCCCAGTCGAGGAGCCGGAACTGCGCGCGGAAGGCGGCGTCGGCCATCGCCCGCTCGTGCGCGCGGTTGAAGGCGCGCATGAGGACGGCGATGTCGCGCCGGATGCCGCGGTACTGCTCGGGGGCGAGGAAGCGCGGGCGGAGGACGGTGCACAGCATCCGCTCGCCGAAGCGCATTCCCATGCGCGCCTGCTCCTCCTCCAGCCGGGCGGCGGTCTCGGCGGCCAGCGCCGCGTCCTCCAGGAGCCCGTGGTAGCGCGCGATGGCCCCGCGCACCGTGGCGGCGCCGCTCAAGCCGTCTCCTCCGTGGAGCCGGAGGCCGCGCCGGGCGAGGTGTCCTCGCCGCTGCGCGCGGCGTCGCCGGAGTCGCCGGCCGTCTCCCCCTGCGCGGGCTCGGGCGGGACGGCGGAGGCCGCGTCGGCGAAGCCGGCGGCGTCGTCGTTCCCCGACGGGAGCCACCCCCCGTCCGCCTCCGACGACTCCGGGGCGCCGCCGCCCGCGCGGTTCCCGGACGGAAGCCACCCGCCCTCGTCCGTCGACTTCTCGTAGCCGCGCACGCCGCCCGTCCCGGAGCCGCCGTCCTCGCCGCGGTTCCCCGAGGGGAGCCACCCGCCGTCCGCCGCCATCGTCTCCGCGCCGGCATCCTCGCGGCTTCCGCTGCCGTGAAGCCCGCCGCCATCCGCCGTCGTCTCCGCGTCGGCGGCGTCCCCTACGCGCCCCCCCGAGCCCTTGACTCCGCCGCCCGCGTCGGCCGTCGTCTCCGCACCGGCATCGCCGCGATTGCCGGTGCCGTGCTGGCCCCCGTCCGCCGACGCGGCCGTCCCGTCGCCGGTGTGGCCGCCGCCCCCGCCGCCCTGCGCGGTCGCGCCGCCGTCCTCCTGGGGACCGCCCGTGCCGGCCTGGCCGCCCACGTCGCGGCTCCCGATGAAGAAGGCGTCCCAGCGGAGGTCGCGGGCGTAGCTGCGCGGGTTCTTGGCCAGGCGGATGGCCATGTCGGCCATGGCGCTCACCGCCCAGTCGAAGTAGTGGGGGGTCAGCGAGTAGACGTCCATGTCGGGGGCGGGGTTCATGAAGTCGATGGCGTAGGGGACGCCGTCCTTCACCGCCCACTCCATCGAGTTCATGTCGTACCCCAGCGCGCGCACCAGCTTGAGCGAGTCGGCGATGACGCGCTGCCCCAGCTCGGGGGTCATGTGCTCGTGCTCGACGTGGTACTTCCGCTCGCGCGGGTCGTACTTGATCGGCATCACCACCTCCTGCCCGATGCAGATGCAGCGGATGAAGTGGTCCCACTCGATGAACTCCTGGACGATCATCGTCAGGAGCCCCGACTGGTCGTAGTGGAAGATCAGCTCCTCCAGGGTGCGGCAGACGTAGACGTCCTTCCACCCCCCGCCGTGCGCGTCCTTGAGGATGCACGGGAGCCCCACGTAGTCGACGATCCCCTGCCAGTCGAGGGGGTAGCGGAGGTTGCGGAGCGATTCGGAGTGGACGATCCCCGGGATGTACTCCTTGTTGGGGAGGACGACCGTCTTCGGGTGCGCGATCCCCAGCCGCGTGGCCAGGGCGGCGCCGAAGAACTTGTCGTCGGCCGTCCACATGAAGGGGTTGTTGACGACCGCGCACCCCTGGAGGGCGGCCTGCTTGAGGTAGGTGCGGTAGAAGGGCACCTCGTGCGAGATGCGGTCGATGATGACGGCGTACTCGGCCGGGTCGTCCATGGCCGGCGCGCCGAGCTGGACGTACTCGGCGACGACGCCCTCGTCGCGGCGGTTCACCTCCTCGATGAACGCCGGGGGGAAGCTCCACTCCCGGCCCACGATCAGCCCGATCTTCCGCGTCATCGCTCGTTCCTCACTCTGAAAAGTGCCCAGTGCCCAGGTACGGGTGCCCAGTAACCAGCCGCCGGGGCCGTGCCGTTCCTGGGCACTGGGCACTCCGGCACTGGGGACTGCCTCTAATCGCTCCCGCCGATGTACGTCCGGATCATGTGGGTCCAGTACGGCCAGTCGTGCGACCAGCCGTCCCAGAGGCGCAGCGCGTTCCCGACGCCCTTTTCCCAGAGGATCTTCGACAGGTGGCGGTTGTTCTCCACGAAGGCGTCGCCCTCGCCGGTGGCCAGGACGATGTCCATCCGGCGCAGCGCCTCGAGGTGGCCGTGGTCGTGGAGGTCGCTGACGAAGTGCGACGGGTTGTTGGCGTAGATCGCCTCGTCGTAGTGCCCGCCCGAGAACTCGCGGATGTCGTACATCCCGCTCATCCCGATCACCCGCCCGAAGCGGTGCGGGTGGCGGAAGGCGATGTTGACCGCGTGGTACGCGCCGAAGCTGGCCCCGGTGGCGATCACGAACGGGTTCCCGTTCCGGCCCTGGCTGAACGGGAGGACCTCGTCGAGGATGTACGCCTCGTACTGGAACTGCCGGATGGCGCGGTCGTGCGGGTGCTTCCACTTGGCGTACCAGCTCTCGGCGTCGACGCTGTCGACGCAGATCATCTGGATCCACCCGTTGCGGAGGTGCTCGCCGAGGGCGTCCATCATCCCCCGGTCCTCCCACTCGTAGAAGCGCCCCATGGAAGTCGGGAAGACGACGACGCGCGCGCCGCCGTGGCCGAACTCCAGCAGCTCCATGTCGCGGCCGAGCGAGGGGCTGTACCAGCGATGATGCTCGCGATGCACCGTGGGTCGTCTCCGGGAAGGCGCGGGGTTTCTTCGCGTCTCGGCGGGGCTGCGGCGGGCCGGGATTCGTCGGTCGGCCACCGCAATCCGCGGGCCCGCCAACCTATGCCCGCGCCTGGTGCCGCCGAAAGAGGGACGGATTACGTGGGCGGCAGGTGTTTATGGGGGAGTGCCCAGTGCCCAGTGCCCAGTGCCCAGGAGTCCTGAGTCCTGAGTCCTGGACGCACGGGCCCACGCCTGTCATTCCGAGCGAGGAACGAGCGAGGAGTCCAGCCCGCGCGCCGGGTGGCCAGTCGAAACGCGCCTCGCTCGCCCTGCGTACCACGGGAGCGCGTCGGCCCTGGCGCGATCGGCGGCCGTCCACCGCATTCCGCCGCCACGGCGCCCCTCTCCCCCGGTGCCCCTCCCCCCGCACGCAGTGGGCGTGCGTGGTGAGGGGAGAACTTCAACGTGATCCGCGACTTACGAGCTCTCCCAGGCCTCCGCCCGCTTCACACGCCGCCGCCGTTCTCCCCCTCTCCCAGGGGTTGGGAGAGGGGGCCGGGGGGTGAGGGCCGACGATGCCCGCACCGCGCTCCACCGCCCGTCGCTCACTTCGCGGTGCGGGTAGGCCGCGTCGGGATCTGCGCCGCTCGGAATGACAGGGGGCGGCATCGGCGCGGTCGTCCAGCTCGTCGTCAGAACGGCGTTCCCGGATGCGTTCCATCGCCCGGAACCCCTGATCCCGAGAGAACCGATGCGACGCCTCGCCCCGCTCTTCCTCGCCCTCCTCGGCGCCGCGTGCGCCCGCGGCGTGGACGGCGGCGCGCCCGCCGCCGCCTTCCGCGACAGCGTCACGGTCGAGACGCCGGACACCATCGACGGCTTCGCGCTGCGGCCGGAGCACGGCGCGGTGCTGCGCGACTCGGCGGCGTGGTACCTCCTGCGGCGGTGCTCCCGGCGCGAGCCGCAGGGGGTGACCGCCGTCTGGACCCCGCCGGCCGGCGAGGTGCGGCGGATGGAGGCCGCGCTCTCCGACTACATGCTCGAGGTGGAGCCGGAGTTCCGCGAGCGGATGGCCTTCTGGGAGCCCGCGTACCGCGCCGACCCGGGCGTGCGCGACTCGCTCACGGTGGGCTTCCGCCGCCAGTACGCGGGTTTCGTCGCGGAGGGAAGGCGCCACATCTACGTCAGCTTCCTCCCCGCGGAGGTCGCCGAGCGGACCGATTTCTTCCCCGGCGTGGTCTGGAGCTGGCGCACCCACGCCGAGGACGTCTGCGACGGCGGGCCCGCGTTCTTCGGGATGGAGTACGACGTCGAGACCGGCCGCTTCGACCACCTCGACTTCAACGGCGCCGTCTGACGACCGGCCCGGCGCGCGGCGCGACGAAACCCGCGTACTGGCGGCGGAAGCCCACCGTGAGCGAGTCGCGCACGCCCGGGTCGGCGCGGTACGCGGGCTCCCAGAAGGCCATCCGC
>DATACF010000774.1:0-2673 GCA_036259235.1 Longimicrobium sp.
CCGGGCGCGGCGGCCCTCTTCTCGCTCCGATCTGAATCGCGATCCCGATCCCTCGACTCCCGGTCCGCCGCTCACCGGAAGCGCGGCGGCCCGTTGCACTCGGCGCGGCCGCGGTCGGTGAAGCGCTGGCCGCGGATGGGGACGAACTCCCACGCGTAGGCGTCCGGCTCGAAGCGGAGGGTGAGCACCCCCCGGGCGCCGGCGTCGCGCGCCTCGCTGTTCTTCGACGGCGTCGCCAGCCGGTACCCCGGCGCGCCGCCGGTGCCGGCGACGAACTGGCGGATCCCTCGCGCGTCGTCGCGCGCTCCCGAGGGCGTCTGGGGGGCGAAGCGCTCGTAGTGGTGGTCGTGGCCGGCCAGCACCACGTCGACGCCGCCCTCGTACAGGATCTCCCAGAGGGGCTCCACCCGCGTCACGTCGCCGTGCTTGCCGCCCGAGCTGAAGCGGGGGTGGTGCATGTAGGCCAGCGCGCACCGGGTGGGGTGGCGGCGGAGGTCCTCCCGGAGCCAGCGGAGCTGCTCGGAGCCGGGGGCCACCAGCGCCTCGCGGTTGGTGTTGAGCGCCACCACGTGCCACCCGTCGACCTCGTAGCTGTACCACCCCTTCCCCCGCTCGCCCGCGCGGTCTCCGAAGTACTCCCAGTACCCCGCGGCCTCGTCGGTCTTGTACTCGTGGTTCCCCGGGGTGGGGCGGGTGCGGTCGAGGTGGCGCCCCCAGGTGGGGCCGTAGCAGCGGCGGTACTGGTCGAGGGTGCCGCTCTGGTAGACGTTGTCGCCCAGGGTGACCACCACGCCGCCGATCCCGTCGAGGAGGCGCGCCGTCGACTCGTCGCCCCGCCACCAGCACGAGGCGATGTCGCCCGCGGCCACCAGCGACGTCTCCTTCCGCCGCCCCGCTCCGTCGCCGAAGCAGGCGGCGAAGACGAGGGCGGCGGCGGCGAGCGCGGGGGCGGCGTAGAGGGCGCGGCTCACGCGGGGCTCGGCGCGGGGCGCCCGGCGACGGCCTTGATGAACTCCACGGAGAGGCGGTTGAAGAGGTCGGCGCGGTCGACGTTGCAGACGTGGCCCGATTGCTCCAGCACCTCCAGCCGGGAGTGCCGGTGCTTCGACACGGTGCGGCGCACGGGGGGGAGGAACATGTGGTCCTCGTCGCCCATCAGGTAGAGGGTGGGGATGGGGAGCTCCTTCTCCTCGAAGAAGCGCAGGAGCGGGTTGACCTCCAGCGTCAGCCGGAACCACCGCAGGAACTCCTTGCGGCAGAGCTTCCGCGCCTCGCCGACGAAGAGGAGGCGGCTCTCGCGGTGGCGCTTGCGGGGCATGATGATCCAGGCGAAGAGCCGGTAGAGCCACATGAAGGGGATCATCCGCTTCGTCGTGTTCCCCACCCACACCAGGAAGCGCGACCGGAGGTTGAGCCGGGTGACGGCGCCCCCCAGGATCATCGACTTCACCCGCTCGGGGGCGACCTCGCCCAGGGCGCGGATCAGGATGGTCCCCAGCGAGATCCCCACGAAGTGCGCCTGGCGGATCCGGAGGTGGTCCAGCACCTCCAGGAGGTCGCGGCTGATGTGCTCGAAGGTATACGGGTCGGAGAGGACCGGAAAGTCCGGCCCCTGCGACGCGCCGTGGCCGCGGAGGTCGATCAGGAGGACGTTGAAGTGCTTGCGGAACTCGCGAAGCTGGGCGTACCAGATGGACGAGCTCCCGCCCGCGCCGTGCACGAACACGACCCACTCGTGGTCCGGGGACTGGATGTGCGTGCGGTGGTGCAGCATCGGCGCGGCGCTCGGGCGAAGGACCACGGACGTACGTGGGGCGGGGCAGATCCCGAACGTAGGCGGCTGCATCGGGTATGCCCGAAGATTCGGGCGCGGGAACAGCGGACCCTGGGTACGCGCTTAGTAACCCGTACGGACGATTGCGTTCGCCGGATTCAGCCGATTCGTCGACCTCGAGACTCATCTCATGTGCCTGATCCTCTTCGCCCACGACGTCCATCCGCGCCACCGGCTGGTGGTGGCGGCCAACCGCGACGAGTTCTACGCGCGCCCCACGGCGCCGGCGGCGTTCTGGGACGACGCGCCGGGGGTGCTGGCGGGGCGCGACCTGCGCGAGGGGGGAACCTGGCTGGGGGTGACGCGCGGGGGGCGCTTCGCCGCGGTCACCAACGTCCGCGAGCCGGAGGCGTACCGCGTCGGGGCGCCGTCGCGCGGTTTCCTCGTGTCGGACTTCCTGCGCGGATCGATGTCGCCGGAGGCGTACGCGGAGCGGCTGGCGGCGACGGCGGGGGAGTACAACGGCTTCAACCTGCTGGCGGGGGACGGGCGGTCGCTGGTCTGGCTGTCGAACCGGGGGGAGGGGCCGCGGGTGCTGGGGCCGGGCGTCTACGGGCTCAGCAACGCGCTCCTCGACACGCCGTGGCCCAAGGTGGAGCTGGGGAAGGAGGACCTGCGGCGGGCGCTGGAGGGGGCGTCGGACGAAGCGCTCGTGGCCGCCCTCTTCGCCACGCTGGCGCGGCGGGACCCCGCGCCGGACGTCCGTCTCCCCGCGACGGGCGTCGGCGTCGAGCGGGAGCGGGCGCTCTCGTCGGCGTTCATCGCCACCCCCGAGTACGGGACGCGCTGCTCGACGGTGGTCTTCTTCGGGCGCGACGGCGCGCTGTCGTTCACCGAGC
>DATACF010000775.1:0-3775 GCA_036259235.1 Longimicrobium sp.
GGCGGCTTCGTCGTTTCTCGGATCGCAATCGCGCTGACGACTTCCAGTCCTGAGTCCTGAGTCCAAAGATGCTTCTTGGGTTCTGATCAGCCTTCAGCACTTAGGACTTAGGACTCAGGACTTAAGGACTTCTTTCCTTAGACCGCCTCGTCGCCGCCCTCGCGGCGGGCGCGCTGGAGGTGGACGTCGGCGAAGGAGACGGGGTCTTCGAGCGGCTCCAGGTGGGTGAAGACGGTGCTCCCGGAGACGGCGGCGCGGATCTCCCCCTCGATGTGCTCCAGGAGCTCGTGGCCGCGCTGGACCGTCCACTCGCCGGGGACGAGGACGTGGACGGAGATGAACTTCCACGCCCCCGCCTGCCGGGTGCGGAGGGCGTGGTAGTGCACGCCGCGCGGGGCGTAGGCGTCGAGGATGGCCACGATGGCGCGGCGGTCGTCCTCGGGGAGGGCGGTGTCGAGGAGCCCCAGCGCCGAGCGGCCGAGGAGATGGACGCCGATGCGGACGATGTTGGCGGCCACCAGGAGGGCGAGGACGGGGTCGATCCACCGCCAACCGGTGACGGTGAACGCCGCCAGCCCCACGATGACCCCGGCCGAGGTCCAGACGTCGGTCATCAGGTGGTGCGCGTCGGCCTCCAGCGCGATGGAGCGGTAGCGCCGCCCCGCGCGGAGGAGCATCCGCGCGACGCCCAGGTTGACGATCGATGCGACGGCCGAGATCCCGATCCCGATCCACGGCTCCTCGAGCCCCTGGGGGTGGAGGAGGCGCTGCACGGCCGCGTAGCCGATGCTGGCGGCGGCCACCAGGATCAGCGCGCCCTCGAAGCTGCTGGCGAAGTACTCGGCCTTGCCGTGGCCGTAGGCGTGCTCGTCGTCGGGGGGCCGGGCGGCGAGCCCCAGCATGGCGAGCGCCATGACCGCCGCGGCCAGGTTGACCAGCGACTCCAGGGCGTCGGAGAGGAGGCCGACGGAGCCGGTGACGAGGTAGGCGCCGAACTTGAGCCCGATCGTCACCACGGCGGCGGCGATCGAGATCCAGGCGAAGCGGGTCAGCGACGAGTCCGGGTGCACGTCCGTCGGGGTTCGCGGGTGGGCCCCCAGGATGGCGGCCCGCGCCCCGGTCCGCAATGCGTGCGCCGGAAGGGAAGTGCGTGAGTGCGTGAGTGCGCTTCAGTCGTCGTCGAGGAAGGGGGAGGGCTTGCGGGGCTTGTCCTCGGCGAGGCGGAGGGCCGACTGGAGGTGGCGGGCGGCTTCGCGGCCGTCGTCGTCGCGGCGGAGGACGCGCTCGGCGTCGGCCAGGGCGGCGCGGACGCGGGTGCGGACCTCGTCGGAGACGCCCGGGTCGGCGTCGAGGGCGCGCGTCAGGGCGGGGAGCTGGTCGGCGAGCTGGTCGGCGCGCAGGGGGCTGTCGCCCACCCGCAGCGCCTCCTCGTGCGCGGCGCCCAGCCGCCGGCGGACGCCATCGGAGATCGGCATCGCTCTTCCTCCTTCCCGTTCGTCTTCGATTCTTCCGCACCTTCGCACCTTCGCACTCACGCACTCACGCACTCACGCACTCACGCACTCGGAGCGTCGTCCGGCCGGGCGGTGCCGAGGGAGACGCCGGCGAGGTGGGTGACGTTCTCGGGGGTGATCATCGTGCCCACCAGGCGGAAGCGGACGCGGTCGCCGTCGACCAGGGCCAGGGTGGGGACGGTCTTGATCCGAAGCCCCATCGCCTTGGTCTGCCCGTCCTCCTCCTCGATGTCCAGCACCTCCAGCGGGAGCGCCATCGTCCGCGCGATCTCGTCGACCACCGGCGCCTTCTCGTGACACACCCCGCACCAGGGGGCGTGGAAGAACATCAGCTTCATCGCTCGCTCCTCGTCGTCTGAGCGCGGCGAACCGGGGACCGGACGTCCGCCGCGAACGGGAATCTTGCTCGTCGTGGACGCACCGCGCTATATTCGCGCAGAAATTGGACGGATTGGACTAGGCGGGCGGTCGCGGCCTTCCTTCCGGGTTCCTCATCCCTTGACACCGTACGGCGAATGTCGTACTATCACTCCGGTTCGCACGCATGGGCTTCAAGGACGTCCGTACGCTGTTGATCGACGCGCTGGAGAGCGGGCGGTACCAGCACGAGTACCGCAAGGACATGGAGAGCAAGAACCTGCTGGCGGTGGGCGAGGTGGGTCCGGAGTTCGTCGTGTCCCTGCTGCGGCGCTGCGGCGGCGCGCAGTACCGGGCGAGCTCGCACCACTTCGACGCCGGGGTGCTCTGCCACCAGTTCACTCCGAGGGTGGACGGCGAGGGGTGGTACGTGAAGGCGTACTTCCTGGCGTGCGACGCGGTGTTCATCAGCGTGCACCGGTCCTAGACGAGGGGGAGAGCGGCGATGCACATCTGGAAGGAGGGCGACCGGTCGCAGGCGATCTGCCCGGCGTGCGAGAGGCGCGTGGAGACGCGCTTCGAGCTCCGCGCGGTCCGGCTGGAGGAGAGCGGGATCGACGTCCCCGACGTGCTGGTGGCGGCGTGCACCGACTGCGGCGCCACGGCGGCGGTCCCCGCGCAGTCGGCGCCCAAGCTGCGGGAGGCGCGGGAGCGGCGGAAGGCCGACCTCCTGGAGTCGCGGATCCCGTCGCACCTCGACGACGTCATCCACCTCCTCTCCGACCATTTCGCCACGGCGGTGGCCGCGTTCCGCCCCGCGCTCCTCCGCTTCTACCTCAGCGAGGTGGCGAGCGACGCGGCGTTCGCGCGGCGGGTGAAGGCGCTCTCGGAGACGGAGCTGGCAGGGGGGCGCGCCCGCGCGCGGGTGTCGCTCCGCGCGCCGGCCGAGCTCCTGGCGGCGGTGCGCGGCCGCTCGCGCGAGGCGGGGGTGGGCACCGACGCCGAGCTGATCCGCGGCATCCTCGTCGCGGCGAAGGAGGACGTGCTGGAGGGGATGGACCCGGAGCGTCGCGTCCGCCTGGCCGGCGCGGCGCAGGCCGAGGGGGCGCTCCGTCCGGCGGCGGTGTAGGCGCTCGCTCGCCGGAGGAAGCGAAGCGCGCGGGCGGGGATCGGTCCCCGCCCGCGCTCGTTCTCTCGCTCGAAGCTTCGTCCGCCGGTCAGCGGCCGAGGGCGACGCTGACTTCGAGGCCGATGCGGGTGTAGTCGTCGGTCTGGTCGGGGGCGGGGGCGCAGTCTTCGCCCATGGCGGGGCAGGCGTAGCGGCCGGGGACGCCGAAGACCCACCCGTGGCGCCCGGTGGCGGCGACGCCGAAGGCGCCGAAGCGGGTGCCGACGCTGAGGTCGAGGGCCCCGGTGCCGAACCAGTCGGCGGTGCCGTCGGGGCCCGAGTGGTAGCTCCCGCCCTGGGCGGCGAGCCCGACCTCCAGCCCCCGCACCGGCGCGAAGCGGAAGGCGGGGCCCAGGGTGAACGAGTCGAGGCGGTACGTCGAGTTCGCCAGCACCCGCTCGCCGGAGGCCGCGAGCCCGAGGGTGCCCACCGGGAGGGGGACGAAGAAGGCGCGGACGAAGGCCCCGGCGCTGGCGTAGCGGTCGTGCACCGCGTCGTTGTCGTGCGCCGACGACGAGCCGTAGGTGAGCCCCACCTCCAGGCGCGGCGCGCTCTGCGCGCGGGCGGCGGCGGGGAGGGCGAGGGCGGCGAGCGCCAGGAGCGCGGCGGGAAGGCGGAGTCGGGACATGGGAAAACGAGGGAGACGGGGTGACGGCGTCGGACGGTCGCTGCGAGAGAAACGTCCGACGGCGCGCGGTGTGACAGGGCGCGCCTCCATCGGCCGGGGAGACGAAAC
>DATACF010000776.1:0-7404 GCA_036259235.1 Longimicrobium sp.
TACGGACCAGGCGCTCCAATTCAGCCTGGTCTCCGTCGCGCAACTTGATTGTGCGAATTGGCATTGGCATGTCGAGCAATGTAATACTCGGCAGACCAAAATGCACGACATTTCAGTGGCAGTACACTAGTGCTTTCGCCGGTTTTCGTGTCGGTTGAGCGCGGCGGAAGTGGGATAGAAGTTGGGATAGGTTGTTCGGCAAACTGCGGGATTTCTGCCCGTGGAGTGCGGTGCGCTCTTCCGAAAACATCAAGGTTTACAACAACTTACCGCACTCCCCAGTATTCCTCTGCTCCCTCTGCGTGAGGCCGCCGTTGAGGAACCTGGAATGCGAAGGATTAGGGCGATTCCGGCGGGACCGCCCTGCTCCGGCGGCGGGCGCGGAAGAAGGCGCGGAGGACCTCGCCGGCTTCCTCCGCCAGGACGCCGGTGACGAGCTCGACGCGGTGGTTGAGGCGGGGGTACTGGACGAGGTTCTCCAGCGACCCCGACATCCCCGCCTTGGGGTCGTGCGCGGCGAACACCAGGCGGGGGATCCGCGCCAGGACGATGGCGCCCGCGCACATTGCGCACGGCTCCAGCGTCACGTAGAGCGTGCACTCCAGGAGCCGCCAGTGCCCGGTGGCCTGCGCGGCGCGGCGGATGGCCACCATCTCGGCGTGCGCGCTGGGGTCCTGGAGCGTGTGCGTGAGGTTGTGGCCCGCCGACACCAGCTCGCCCCCGCGGACGACGACCGCCCCCACCGGGACCTCGCCCAGCGCCCCCGCTTTCGCCGCCTCCTCCAGCGCCCGCCGCATCCACCGCGCGTCTTCCGCCGCCCGCGTCTCGTCCGCCATCCCCTCCCCCGTCATGTCTCCCGGCCTATTCCATTTCTTGGTTACATTGCCGTGACGCGTGACGCGGACGCCCCGGCCGTCGTCCTCACCGCCGAGGCCCCCCACGACACGCCCCGATCCGCGCCCCATGCTCCGCTCCGCGACCGCAAAAACGCAACCCCCTCGCCCGGAAGCCGGGAGAGGGGGCCGTGTTCTCGCGCGGGAGGGGGCGTCAGCGCGTCTCGACCACCTCGGTCTGCGCGCGGGTGAAGCGGCGGAGGAGCCCCGTCACCCGCCCCAGGACGGTGAAGTCCTCGTGGTCGTGCACCAGGATGGGGGCGTAGTCGGTGTTGGCCGGCTCCAGCACCACCTGGCCGTCCTTGGCGAAGTAGCGCTTGACCGTCCCCTCGCCGTCGAGGCGCGCGGCGACGATCTCGCCGTTCTGCAGCTCGTCCGGGTCGGCGGGCTCGACGATCACCAGGTCGCCGTCGAGAATCCCCATCCCCTCCATGCTGTCGCCCTTGACCTGGAGGAGGAAGGCGTCGGCCGAGCCGACCAGCTTGCGGTCGATCTCGAAGGTGCCGTCGACGTCGTCGCGCAGGAGCGCCGGGGCGCCGGCCGCGATCCGGCCGTAGTGCGGCAGGGTCACCACCTCGGGCGCCAGGCTCATCCCCACCAGCTTGACGCCCCGCGAGCGGGAGGCGTCGCGCTCGATGTACCCCTTGTCGGCCAGCGACTGGAGGTGCTCGGAGACGGTCTTGGTCGACTTGATGCCGAACCGCTTCCCGATCTCGCGGATGCTCGGCTGGTAGGTGTTCTCCTTCAGGTAGTCGACCAGGTAGTTGAGGATCCTGCGCTCGATCTTGGTCAAAGGCTCGGGCATGTGGGCCTCCCGTGATACGGGTGAGATGCCTACGTAAAACCTTTTGGGTATGGGGCGAATACCGAGATGGTATCCCCGGGATGCGCAGGGTAAAAGCAAAAGAAGAGGGGTGAACGACGCGCGGCACCCCCCCTCTCGCTTCCTCCCAAGTTGTTCCACCTGCCCCGGATGCGCGCCGGAGACACCTGGCGGCGCCGCGCGCGTTCCGTTTCCCACCTATCTGCCGCTCTTGCACAACTTAGGCGCGGCTGTGACGGATGTCAACAAATTTTTTCGTCACCCCTCTGGGGCCGCAACGAGGTGCGCGAGCGCGGCGTCGATCCGCTTGAGGACGCGGTCGCGCCCCAGCACCGCCACCACCTGGTCGATCCCCGGGCTCGCCGCGCTCCCGGTGAGGGCGATCCGGAGCGGCTGCGCCACCTTTCCGAACCCCGCCCCCGCCGCCTCGGCCGCCCCCCGGAGCGCCCCCTCGATGGCCGCGGGCTCCCACGGCTCCACCGCGGAGAGCGCCGCGCGCACCGCCTCCAGCCGCCGCGCCGTCTCGGCGGCGTCCTTCCAGTGCTTGGCGACCGCCTCCTCTTCGTACGCCTCCACCGCGTCCACCAGGTAGGGGCGCGCCTGCCGCGCGACGTCGAGGACGGTGCGGCTGCGGGGCTTGAGCATCTCGACCAGCATGAGGAGCGCCGGCCGGAGCGCCTCGGCCTCGCCCCCGGCGAGCACCCCGGCCTCGGCCAGGAGGGGCGCCACGAGGGGGAGGAGCGCCTCGGCGGGCGTCTTCATCAGGTACTGCCCGTTCATCCACTCGAGCTTCTCGGTGTCGAACACCGCGCTCTTCTTGTTGATCCGCTCCAGCGAGAAGAGCCCCACCATCTCGTCGACGGTCATCAGCTCGCGGTCGTCGCCGGGGTTCCACCCCAGGAGGGCGAGGAAGTTGACGAGCGCCTCGGGGAGGATGCCGAGCTTCCCGTAGTCGCCCACCGCGGTGGCGCCGTGGCGCTTGGAGAGCTTGCGGCCGTCGGCGCCGAGGATCATGGGGAGGTGGCCGAACTTCGGGACCGCCGCGCCGAGCGCCTGGTAGAGGAGGATCTGCTTGGGCGTGTTGGCGATGTGGTCCTCGCCGCGGACCACGTGGGTGATCCGCATGTCGATGTCGTCCGACACCACCGCCATGTTGTAGATGGGGGTGCCGTCGGTGCGGAGGATGATGAAGTCCTCGATGCTCTCGTTGTCGAAGCGGATGTCGCCGTAGACCTCGTCGCTCCACGCCGTCTCGCCCCCGGGGACGCGGAAGCGCACGGTGAAGGGCGCGCCGGCGGCGGCGCGGGCGTCGCTCTCGGCGCGGGGGACGGCGCGGCACGTCCGGTCGTAGCGGTACTCGACGCCGGCCGCCGCTCTCTTGGCCTCCAGCTCCTCGGGGGTGCAGAAGCAGCGGTACGCCCGGTCCTCGGCCAGGAGGCGCTCGCCGTCGGCCTTGTGGCGCTCGAAGCCGTCGGTCTGCATGAAGGGGCCCTCGTCCCAGGTGAGCCCCAGCCAGGTCATCCCCTCCAGGATGGTGCGCGTCGACGCCTCGTTCGAGCGCTCGCGGTCGGTGTCCTCGATGCGCAGCACGAAGACGCCCCCCTCGCGGCGGGCGAAGAGCCAGTTGAAGAGCGCCGTGCGGGCGCCGCCCACGTGCAGGTAGCCAGTGGGGCTGGGGGCGAAGCGGACGCGGATCGGGTCGGCCATCCTGTCGTGTTCCTGGTCGTGTTTCTTCGGGTGCGGACGGAAGCCGGGGAAACTACGCGCGTCGTCGGATTCGGACCAGTGATACATTCCGATACACAGGTCACGCGAGAGTCCACTATGGGCCGGTCGGGAGAATGAACGTGGAGCAGACGCGGAATAGGGCGTACACCAGCCGGTCGTTGTAGATCAGGCGCGATCTCGCTATTCTACGGGGCTTTCGATGAACGGACGGGAACGGGCGGACGGCTTCGCCCACAGAAACTGCTTCGATCGTGACCGAGAATACCGCTACAAACGTGGCTGATAAAAAACCGGCGCCGAGCCTCGATTTTCTCCGCGCGATCGTCGCGGAGCACCTGCGCGCGGGGCGGTACGACACCATCGTCACCCGCTTCCCGCCGGAGCCGAACGGCTACCTGCACATCGGCCACGCCAAGTCGATCGTCCTCAACCACGGGATCGCGCAGGAGACGGGGGGGCGCTTCCACCTCCGCTTCGACGACACCAACCCGGAGACGGAGAACCTCGAGTACGTCGAGTCGATCGTCGACGCGGTGAAGTGGCTGGGGGCCGACTGGGGCGAGCACCTGTACTTCGCCTCCGACTACTTCGAGGAGATGTACGCCTTCGCCGAGCACCTGATCACGCAGGGGAAGGCGTACGTCGACAGCTCGACCGAGGAGGAGATCCGCGAGGCGCGGGGGACGGTGACCGAGCCGGGGCGGCCGACGGCGTTCCGCGACCGGAGCGTGGAGGAGAACCTCGACCTCTTCCGGCGGATGCGCGCGGGCGAGTTCGCCAACGGCGCGCACGTCCTGCGGGCGAAGATCGACCTGGCGTCGCCGAACATGCTGATGCGCGACCCCGTGATCTACCGCATCCGCCACGCGCACCACTACCGCACGGGCGACAGGTGGTGCATCTACCCGCTCTACGACTACGCGCACCCCATCGAGGACGCGCTGGAGTGCATCACGCACTCGCTCTGCACGCTGGAGTTCGAGAACAACCGCGAGTTCTACGACTGGCTGGTGGAGGGGATCCCCGTCCCCTGCCGCCCGTACCAGTACGAGTTCGCGCGGCTGGCGCTCGACTACACCATCACCAGCAAGCGCAAGCTCCGCCAGCTGGTGGAGGGCGGCCACGTGAGCGGGTGGGACGACCCGCGGATGCCCACGCTGGTGGGGATCCGCCGCCGGGGCGTCACCCCCGAGGCGCTGCGGGCCTTCTGCGAGATGGTGGGGGTCACCAAGGCCAACACGCGCGTCGACGCGGGGAAGTTCGACTACGCCGTCCGCGACGACCTGAACCGCCGGGCGCCGCGGGTGCTCTGCGTCCTCCGCCCGCTCCGCGTCGTCCTCACCAACTATCCCGAGGACCGCGTCGAGGAGCTGGAGGCGCCGTACTGGCCGCACGACGTGCCGAACGAGGGGTCGCGGATGCTGCCGTTCTCGCGCGAGCTCTTCATCGACCGCGACGACTTCCTGGAGAATCCGCCGAAGGGCTTCTTCCGCCTCTCGCCGGGGGCGGAGGTGCGGCTGCGCTACGCGTACGTGATCCGCTGCGACGAGGTGGTCAGGGACGAGCGCGGGGAGGTCGTGGAGCTGCGCTGCTCGTACGACGAGGCGACGCGCGGGGGGAGCACGCCGGACGGGCGGCAGGTGAAGGGGACGATCCAGTGGGTCTCGGCCGCGCACGCGCTCCCCTGCGAGGTGCGGCTGTACGACCGGCTCTTCACCGTGCCCGACCCGGAGGTGGGCGAGGGCGACTTCAAGGACTACCTCAACCCCGAGTCGCTGGTCGTCGTCCAGGGCGCGCGGATCGAGCCGGGGGTGCGGAGCGACCCGGCGGGGAGCCGCTACCAGTTCGAGCGGCTGGGCTACTTCTGCTCGGACCCGGTGGACTCGAAGCCCGACGCGCTGGTCTTCAACCGCACGGTGACGCTCCGCGACACCTGGGCGAAGGCCGCGCAGCCCGCGCCGAAGGTCGACGCGGCGCCGAAGGCGGAGCGGAAGAAGAAGGACGCGCCGGGCGACGGTGCGGCGCCGCGCGCGAAGGCGCCCGCGGCCGAATCGGCGCGGACGCCGGAGCTGGAGGCGCGGCGGGCGCGCTACGTGGCCGAGCTGGGGATCAGCGCGGTGGAGGCGGACGTGCTGACGCGCGCGGCCGACTTCGCGGACTTCTTCGACGCCACCGTGCACCTGGGCGCCTCGCCGAAGAGCGTGGCGAGCTGGATCGTCAACGTGCTGGTGGTGGAGCTGAAGGAGCGCGGGATCAACGAGATCGCCTTCGGGCCCGCGGAGCTGCACCGGCTGATCGCGCTGGTGGAGGACGGGACGATCTCCAGCGGCGCCGGGCGCACCGTGCTGGCCGAGATGGCGCGCGAGGGCGGCGCGCCGGACGCCATCGTGGAGGCGCGGGGGCTGCGCCAGGTGAACGACCCGGGCGCGATCGCCCCGGCCGTCGACGAGGTGATCGCCGCCAACGCCGCGAAGGCGGAGGAGTACCGCGGGGGGAAGACGGGCCTCCTCGGCTTCTTCGTCGGCCAGGTGCGCCAGAAGACCGGCGGGAGCGCCAACCCCGAGGTGGTGAAGGCGCTGCTGGTGGAGCGGCTGGGCGGCTGACGCGGGCGTCGGTCACGATGCGAGGGTGAGCGAAGAGGGCGGGCGGAGATTCCGCCCCCCCCCTTTCGCGCATCCGCGCCCGGAGCGGATGCCCGCGCGCTCAGGTGTACTCGCAGGGATATTCCACGGTGCAGCCCTGGCCGCAGGTCTCCTGCTGGGTGCACCCCCAGCCGCAGTTGTACGTCTGGCAGGTCTGGCAGGTCTCCGCGTCGGTGCACCCCCAGCTGGTGCAGTTCACCGTGCAGTTCGCCGTGCCGCAACCGAACACCTGGCAGGTCCCTCCCCAGCTCTCTCCCGGACAGGTCCCGCAGTTGGTGTCGCCCACGAAGGTTTCTTCCGATTCTTCGTGGGCGCGCACGGTGGACCGGCGTCCGCCCGCGGCCACCTCGAACGACTCCACCTCCAGATCGTCCACGTCCAGCTTCAGCTTGCGCATGCTCCGCCCTCCGGTATCCGGTGACTGGAATCGTCCCCCACCAGGACGCGAAACGGGCGGGTGACGACAGGGTGACCTCAAGGTGCCCGCCCCGCACCGCGCGGACAAGCATCGTGTGTCGTCGCACGCCGTCCGCCGCCGGAGAGCCGTCGCGGGGATCGCTTGACCTCCGGAAGGGTAACCAATAATATCGCAAGCAGATGGTTACCCCGACGACAGCGCGTGGAGACGTCCCATGTCCCAGAGCACCGATGCGCCTCCGTTCGCGTTTCTCGCCGGGTCGCTGTGCCTCGACTTCGCGAACACGGCGTTCCGCGAGGAGGGGGTCGTCGTCTGGGAGAGCCTGCACGACTTCGGCGACCTGGCGTCGTGGGGCGACGCGGCGCGGGTGCTGATGCCCGAGGAGGCGGACCGCCTGAGGGCGCTGGCCGGGGAGCGGCCCGGCGACGCTTCGGACTCCCTCGCCCGCGCCGTCGCCGCGCGGGAGCAGGTGTACCGCGTCTTCGCGGCGATCGCCGAGCGGCGGCCGGTGGACCCGGGCGACCTGGCGGGGCTGGACCGGGCGCAGCGCGACGCCTTCGCGCACCGGCGGCTGGCGGCGGAGGACGGCGGATTCGCGTGGACGTGGACGGCCGGGGAGCCGGCGCTCGACCGGGTGCTGTGGCGCGTCGCCGAATCGGCCGCGGAGCTCCTCACCCGCGGCGACCTGGGGCGCGTGCGGCGCTGCCAGGGGGAGGACTGCACACGCCTCTTCCTCGACAACACCAAGAACGGCCGCCGCCGCTGGTGCGACATGAGCCACTGCGGCAACATCGCCAAGGTCCGCCGGTACCGCAGCCGCCGCCGGAGCGTCCCCGGCGCCCCGGGGTGAGCTTCCCGCGCGAAAAACGATCCACCCCCATCCTCCCGAACCGGGGGGGG
>DATACF010000777.1:0-3817 GCA_036259235.1 Longimicrobium sp.
GCGGGAGGTGCCGCCGCTCCGGCCGAGCTACTACGACGTCCGGCCGGACGTCCCGGCCCCGGCCGACACGACGGGGCTCCGCTTCCGCCTCTCGGAGGGGCGCGGGAGCGCGGCCCCGGCGCGCGACCCGTTCGCGCAGGGGCGGCCGCTGACCGCGGCGGAGGCGTCGCGGCTCCTGGCCCGCCTCCCCGCGCTCCCGCGGGGCTCGGCCGCCGCCGACTCCTTCGCCTTCCCCGCGCAGACCTTCCCCGCGCCGCGCGCCGGGCGGACGGTGCTGGCCGCCTTCCCCCCGCGCGACACCGCCGGGGGCGCGCGCCCGCAGCCGATCGGCCCCGTGGCGCTCCGCGTGGCCCGCCGCGCCCCCGAGGGCGAGGTGGACGTGGGCGCCGAGGTGACGATCACCTTCACCCAGCCGATGGTGCCGCTGGCCTCGGTGAGCGACGTGGCGGCGCGCGAGGTGCCGGCCCGCATCACGCCGCAGCCGGCGGGGCGGTGGCGGTGGATCGACACGCGGACGCTGAAGTTCGAGCCCGCCGGGCGCCTCCCCATGGCGACCGTCTACACGGTGGAGATCCCGGCCGGGACGCGGAGCGCCCTCGGCGGCGCCACGACGGAAGCCGAGCGGTGGACCTTCTCGACCCCCGCTCCCCAGGCCATGGGCGGCTTCCCCCACGAGAACGCGTACGGCGGGCCGTCCGCCTTCACCCCCGTCATCCTCGTGCGCTTCGACCAGCGCGTCGACCCGGCGGCCGTCCTCCGCACCGTCCGTGTCCGCGCGGGGGGCGTCGACCACCCCGTGCGGCTCGCGACCGGCGCCGAGGTCGCGGGCGACGCCATGGCGTCGGAGCTGGCGAAGGGCGACTCGGGGCGGCTGGTGGCCTTCGTCCCCGCGCGCCCCCTCCCCCGCGACGCGCAGGTGACGGTCACCGTCGGCCCGGGGACCCCGTCGCTGGAAGGAGCGCGGCGCACCGAGGACGAGCAGCGGTGGCGCTTCCGCACCTACGGCCCCCTGCGCTTCGAGGAGCAGGGGTGCGGCGCGGGGAACGACCCGTGCCCCCCGGGGCAGCCCTGGTACCTCCGCTTCAACAACCCGCTCGCCCCCCTGGGCCGCGACTCGTCGGTCGTCACCGTGACCCCCGCCCTCCCCGGGATGCGGGTGTGGACGAGCGGCGAGGGGCTGGTGGTCGGCGGCCGCTCGGCGCCGAACACCGTCTACACCGTCCGCGTCGCCCCCCGCCTCGCGGACCGCTTCGGGCAGCGGCTGGGCCAGGAGCGGGTCGTCACCGTCCGGGTGGGGAGCCCCCGCCCGGGGCTCTACGCGGGGGGCGACAACCTGATCGTCCTCGACCCGCTGGGGCCGCCGGAGGTCTCCTTCCAGAGCAGCGACCACCGGCGCCTCCGCCTCCGCCTCCACCGCGTGGCCCCGGCCGACTGGCGGGCGTTCCAGGGCCTCTCGCGCCCCGCCAAGGGCGAGCCCGCGCGCCTCCCCGGCACGCAGGTCGTCGACCGCCAGCTCACCCTCGAGGCCCCGCTCGGCCAGACGACGCGCACGGTCGTCGACGTCTCCCCGGCGCTCCGGGGCGGGCTGGGCCACGTCGTGGTGGCCATCGAGGCCGTGGACGGCGACCTCGACGCGCGCAGCCAGTCGGCGTACCTCTGGGTGCAGTCGACCCGGCTGGGGGTGGCGGCCTTCTCCGACCGCGACTCGCTGACCGCGTGGGTGACGTCGCTGGTGGACGGCGCCCCCGTCGGCGGGGCCCGCTTCGAGATCGCGCCGCTCGGCACGGCCGGGACGACCGACGCGCGCGGCGTCGGCGGCGCCCCCCTCCCGCCGATGAAGGAGGGGGACCGGACGCACTACCTGGTGGTGAGCGCGGGGGCCGACACGGCCTTCCTCCCCTCCGCCTCGAGCGGCGGGTACGCGCGGTGGTTCCGGGTCGACGGAGGGCCGTCGGCGGCGTGGTACACCTTCACCGACCGCAACCTCTACCGCCCCGGCGAGGAGGTCCGCTTCAAGGGGTGGGTCCGGCGCGTCGAGCCGGGGACGGACGCCCCCCCCGCCCTCCCGGCGGGGATCGGCGACAGCGTCTCGTACACGGTCCGCGACCCGCGGGGGAACGAGATCGGCCGGGGGCGGGCGCGGCTCTCGGCGCTGGGGGGCTTCGACGGGCGCTTCCGCGTCCCCGAGGGGACCAACCTGGGCACGGCCCGCATCGACTTCCAGCTCCTGGGCGGGACGAACCGGGGCGCCTCGACCGTCCTCGTCTTCCAGGTGCAGGAGTTCCGCCGCCCCGAGTACACCGTCTCGGCCACCACCGACCCCGGGCCGCACTTCGCGGGGGGGAGCACGGAGGTCTCGGTGCGCGCGGCGTACTTCGCGGGGGGCGCGCTCCCCGGGGCGCCGGTGGCGTGGTCGGTGACCTCCATCCCCGCCACCTACTCGCCCCCGGGGTGGGACGAATGGCGCTTCGGCGTCCGGAGCGGCGGGTGGCGGTGGTGGTACGGAGGAAGAGGCGACGAGCGGCAGCGCGCCGAGCGCTTCGCCGGGCGCACCGATGCCGGGGGCGAGCACGCGCTCCGGATCGACTTCGGCCGCGCCGTCCCCCCGCGCCCCTTCACCCTCGCCGCCCAGGCGACGGTGACCGACGTCAACCGGCAGACGTGGACGGCGAACGCGAGCCTCCTCGTCCACCCCGCGGCGGTGTACGTGGGGCTGAGGACGGAGAAGGAGTGGCTGGAGCGCGGCGACTCGCTCGACCTCGACGTGATGGCGGTGGACCTCGACGGGAAGCCCGTCCCCGGCCGCCCCGTGGAGGTGCGGGCGACGCGGTGGCGGTGGGACCCGGAGAAGGGCGAGGAGGTGGCGGCCGACTCGGCCCGGTGCCTCCGCGAGTCGGGCCCCGGCCCCGTTCGCTGCGTATTCCCCGCCTCCGAGGCGGGGCGGTACGAGGTGGTCGCCACGACGACCGACCTGGAGGGGCGCCCCACGCGGACGTCGTTCTCCACCTGGGTGTGGGGGAGCGACTTCGGCTACGGCGGCCGGAGCGACGCGGAGGTGGACGTCGTCCCCGACCGCAAGACGTACGCGGTGGGCGACACGGCGCGCGTCCTCCTCCGCCTCCCCTTCCACCCGGCGCGGGGGCTGGTGACGGTGCGCCGAAGCGGGGTGGTGCGGACGGAGACCTTCGAGGCCGCGGGGGCCATGCACACCCTCCGCGTCCCCATCACCGAGGCCGACATCCCCACCGTGCACCTGGCGGTGGAGCTCGTGGGCGCCAGCCCCTACGCCGACGCCGGCGCCTCGGGGCGGGGGGTGAGCTACGCCCTGGGCCAGGCGACGCTGAGCGTTCCGCCGGTGGTCCGGGCGCTCACCGTCGAGGCGCTCCCGCGCGACACGGCGGCGGCGCCCGACAGCGAGGGCGAGGTGGCGGTGCTGGTGAAGGACGCCGCCGGGCGTCCGGTCTCGGGCGCCGAGGTGGCGCTGGTGGTCGTCGACGAGGCGGTGCTGGCGCTCACCGGCTACCGGATCGCCAACCCCCTCGACGTCTTCTACCCGCCGCGGACCGACGAGGTGACCGGCGTCCGCTCGCGCCCGCTGGTGCGCGTGGTGCTCACCGACTTCGTCCCCGCGCCGGGGACGATCGTGGGCCGCGTGGCCGACGCGCGCGGCGGGGAGATGCTGGGCGGGGCGCGGGTGTGGATCGAGGGGCGCGCCGTGTCGGCGCGCCCCTCGATCCACACCCGCGCCCCGCCCAGCATCTCCCCGCCGCGCGCGTCGGCCACGCGGCCCACGATCGTCCCCGGCGCGGGGACGAAG
>DATACF010000778.1:0-11985 GCA_036259235.1 Longimicrobium sp.
ATCCAGCCGTACATCCGCACTCACGCACTCACGCACTCCCCCGTGACCCCCCGCCCCCGCCGCCCCGGCACCTCCGTTCTCCCCGCCGTCTTCCTGGCCGCCGCGCTCGCGCTGACGGCGGGGCTGGCGTACCAGGCCGTCGACGCGGAGCGCTCGCACCGGGCGGCGGCCGAGCGGGCGCTGGCCGACTACGCGGCGTTCGCGGCGGGCGAGCTCGCGCGGCGGGTGCAGGAGACGCTGGAGACCGCGGCGATGACGGTGCAGCGCTTCCCCATCGCCGTCGCCGAGAAGCGCCTCCGGGCGGGCGAGCCCCTCCCCCCGGTCGAAGAGTTCCTCGCCGCCGTCCTCGACGAGGACCACTGGTGCCTCTGCCTCTCGCACGCCCGCGAGGCCTTCCGCGTCGACTTCCCCTCCGGGCGCGCCACGTGGACCGGGGCGCCCTCGCCGGCGCTCCGCCGCGACGTGGAGGCGCGGGTCCGCGCGCACGCCGCCTCGCTCGACGGGCGTCCGGGCGAGGTCACCATCGACATCCACGGCGCCGCCGAGGGGGAGACCGGCACCGGCCACTACCAGCTCCGCATCCGCCAGACCGAGGCGGCGGTCGTCGATGCCGGCGGCCGCCTCGTCGCCCTCCCCTACACCCTCGTCTTCGACCGCGACTCCTCCGTCCGCGCCGCGTACGGCGTCGTCGCCGACCCGGCGCGGATGCTGGGCGAGGTGGCCCCCCGCGTCGCCGTCCGCCACCCGCTCCTCCCGCCCACGCTCACCGGCGGCGTCCCCAACGACTCGCTCGTCGCCCTCCGCCTGGAGGGCCCCGGCGGGCGCCTCCTCTGGGCCCGCGGCGACTTCGGCGGGCGCTACGCCGCCGCCGACACCTTCGCCGGGCGCTTCGAGGGCGTGGTCGCCCGGGCCTCGCTCCACCCCGGGGCCGCGCGGCGCCTCCTGATCGGCGGCGTCCCGGCGTCGCGCCTCCCCCTCGTCGCCGTCCTCCTGGCGCTCACCGCCGGGCTCGTCGTCGTGGCCCTCCTCCAGGTGCGGCGGCAGAACGAGCTGGCGCGGCTCCGGGCCGACTTCGTCTCCGGGGTGAGCCACGAGCTCCGCACCCCGCTCACCCAGATCCGCATGTTCGCCGAGCTCCTGGCCGGCGGCCGCCTCCGCAGCGAGGAGGAGCGCCGCCGCTCGGCCCGCCTCATCGACCAGGAGGCGCGCCGCCTCTCGTACCTCGTCGAGAACGTCCTCGACTTCTCGCGCGCCGAGCGCGGCGCGGCGCGCCTGGCCCCCGAGCCCACCGACGTGGCCGCGGCGGTGCGCGAGGCGCTGGAGGCGTTCGCGCCGGTGGCGGGGTCGCGCGGGGTGGCCCTGCGGACGGCGCTGGAGGAGGGGGTCACCGCCGAGGTCGACCGCGGCGCCCTCCGGCAGGTGCTCCTCAACTTCCTCGACAACGCGGTGAAGTACGGGCCCGCCGGGCAGACGGTGTCGGTGGGGGCGGCGCGGGCGGGGGGCGCGGTGCGGGTGTGGGTCGAGGACGCCTGCCCCGGCGTCCCCGCCGCCGCGCGCGCGCGGGTGTGGGAGCCGTACGTCCGCCTCGACCGCGAGCCCGAGCGCGTCTCGGGCGGCAGCGGGATCGGGCTGGCGGTGGTGCGGAGCCTGGTGCGCCTCCACGGGGGCGCGGCGTGGGTCGACTCCGCGCCCGCCGGGGGCGCCCGCTTCGTGGCCGAGCTCCCGCTCTCCACCGCCGCGCCCGTGGGGCCCGCGCCGGCCGGCGCCGCGGCGGGAGGGGCGTGATGCGCCGGATCCTCATCGTCGAGGACAACGCCGACCTGGCGTTCGGGCTCCGCACCACGCTCGAGATCGAGGGGTTCGCGGTGGAGGTGGCCGACGACGGTCCCGCGGGGCTCGAGCGGGCGCGGCGCGGGGCTCCCGACCTGGTGATCCTCGACCTGATGCTCCCCGGGATGGACGGCTACCGGGTGCTGCGCGAGCTCCGCGGCGGCGGCTCGGCGGTCCCCGTCCTCGTCCTCACCGCGCGGGGCGAGGAGTACGACAAGGTCCTCGGCTTCCGCGCGGGCGCCGACGACTACGTCACCAAGCCGTTCTCCCTCCTGGAGCTGATCGCCCGGGTGGAGGCGCTCCTCCGCCGGGCGGGCGTCCCCGCGCCGGGCGGGGGCGACGTGGCGCGCTTCGGCGAGGTGGAGGTGCACCGCGGCGCGCGGACGGTGGTGCGCGGCGGCGGCGCCGTCTCCGTCACCCCCAAGGAGTTCGACCTGCTCCTGGCGCTCTACGACCGCGACGGCGGCGTCGCCACCCGCCACGAGCTCCTCCGCGAGGTGTGGGGCCACCGCGCCGCCGTCCTCACCCGCACCGTCGACATCCACGTCGCCGAGCTCCGCCGCAAGCTCGAGCCCGACCCCGCCCACCCCCGGCACATCCTCACCGTCTGGAAGAAGGGGTACCGGCTGCAGCGGTGAGGCGTCTCCGCGCGAGACCTGCTTTTACGGCTTTGGCCTCTCACGGGGGGCACGGGGGACACGGAGGAACCCCCTGTGTCCCCTGTGTCCCCTGTGAGAGCCAGGCCGTAAAAACCGGTCTCACGCAGAGGTGACGGAGACAGGGGAGAAACCCCTCTGCTCCCTCTGCTCCTCTGCGTGAGATTCGTCGCTGCCGGGACATACGAACGACGAAGGCCGCCGCTCGCGACGAGAGGCGGCCTTCGTCATCCGCTCGCGGCACGGACGTCAGGGCGCGCGGAGCGACACCGCTACCACGGCGCCGCCGTCGCGGGTGACGCCGGCCTGGACGGGCGGCATCCGGAACGCCTGCCACCGGTCGCCCGCGAAGAAGGCCCCGTGCGCGGCGCCGATCCCCGCGCCGAGGAGGACCCCGCTGGCGGTGGAGGCGCCGAGGATGGGGTAGAAGTGGTCGGGGTCGCGGTCGCGGCTGGCGATCAGCGGCCCGGCGATGGCCCCGACGGCCGTGCCCAGGAAGAGCCCGAAGCGCACCGAGTGGCGGATCGAGCGGCCGCGGTCGAGCCCCACGTTCTTCGAGAGCCTGCGGACGTCGGCCAGGGGCATCTCGTAGACGGTCCCCGTCCCGTCCTCGCGCACCGCCAGCGAGTCGCCCCGGTACAGCAGCACCTCGCCCTGGATGCGGTGGGGCGCGCGGGCGGGCGCCACCACGCGCACCTCGTCGCCCGGCTCGATGGTGATCTCCTGGGCCGCCGCCGGCAGCGCCGCCGCGCCGGCCAGGCACAGGGCGGCGATCGTCTTCTTCAGCATGGGGATCGTGTGCGTAAGGGGAGGGGCACTCTCTGTCGCGGCCCGCATCAACGCGTCCGGCCTTCCAGCGCAAATCTCAGGCGCGGCGATTCGCGCGCCCCAATCTGCGGCGCCGCCGCGCTCCGCACAACGACACCGCCTCGGCGGCGCGCTTCGGGTCACGCCGGTGCGTTCGGAGCCTCCGTCTCCCCGCCTCCGGGTCCGCCGTCCGACGGCTCCGCGTCGTCGCCCGGCCCGCCGAGAGAGCGGGTGAGGCGCCGCACGTCCCAGCGGTGGCGGATCAGGGAAAGGACTTCGCGCAGCGGCTCCTGCGCCGAGGGCCAGGCCGCGGCGGTCAGCAGGACCTCCATCGCGCGGCTGCCGGTGTTCACCCGGCGCCCGCCGAGCCGCTCGGTCATCATCCGCTCCACGTCGGCGCCCAGCTCCAGCGCTCGCTCCGGGAAGGCCAGGCGCAGCGTTCCCTCCCGCTGCTCGTGGGGCCCGAGGGAGACGATGAAGCGCTGGGTGGCCCGCCCTTCGGAGGTCTCGTCCGCGACGTTGAAGGTGTAGAGCGTCTTGTGGGGCCACACGTACGCCCCCGGGAGCTGCGCGCGGACGAACTGCGCGACCTCCTCCAGGAGCCCGCCCACGCCGCGGGCGTGGGCCCGTTCGAGAAGCGACCTCCGGTTTCCCTCCTTGGTGCTGACTCCCGTGCTCGCCGGGGCCGAGACGGGCTCGCTTTCCACCTGCTTCGCCAGGAGCATCTCGCCCCCCGCGCTGAAGGCGTGGAAGGTGAGGAGCTGGATCGGGACGCCCGTTTCCGCGAGGAAGTTGACCACGCGCAGCGCGCGCTCGTCCACGCCGAGCCCGACGAGCACCATGCGCGGACGCTCTTTCAGCGGTGCCGTGTCGGGGGCGTAGTTCTCTCCGTACCACTCCAGGAAGTTCGCAATCTGCGGGAGGCCCGGACGTCGCGAGCTCTCCTCGACCAGGCGGCCCAGCGTTTCCAGGTCCATCGTCGCCAGGTCGGACGCGTAGTCCAGCACCTGCGCGATCGCCTCCCGGGTGAGCACGCCTCGCTTGAGCTCGAAGACCACGAGGCGCCCGTCCGCGTCGATCCCGAGGAGGTCCAGCGGGCCGCCGGCGGTCGGCACCTGGCGGCCGACCAGCACGAGCTCGTCCTGCAGCAGGTCCGGCGAAGCGACCAGGATGTCTTCGAGCAGGCGCTCGGTCTCGCTGCTCCGGACGGCATCCAGGGGTGCGGCGCGGAGCCCGTCCGTCTGCTCGACCTTCCAGATTCGAATCCGGCTCATTCGTGTCTCGGCGGAGGCGTGTGATCGTTCCGGCTGGCGTTCGCCGCGGCTGAACTTGGGGCGGATTCCCCGCCCATACAACATCCTTACACCAGGCTTACCCCGGCCTCACCCTCTCCCGCCGCCCCCCGGCTAGACTGGTCGGGCACGCGCCGCGGACGGCGGCGCGGCACCCCGACATCCGACGCAGCACGGAGAAGCCTCCCATGACCCCACGACCTTCCGCCGCCCGGCGCCTCCGCCCGCTCGCGGCCGCGCTCGCCCTCGTCCTCGCCGCCGCGCCGCTGGCCGCGCAGGCGCCCCTCCCGGCCGTCTCCGCGCCCCCGGAGTTCCCCGCCACCGCCGTCGGCGCGCACGCCCGCACCTTCGTCGACGTCCTGACCTCGGGCGACGACGGCGAGATCGACGCCTTCGTCCGCGGCAGCCTCAACGCCGACTCCCTCAACGGCGACTTCGAGCACTGGCGCGGCTTCCTCCGCACCGTCGCCGCGCAGAGCGGGGGCGTGGCCGAGGTGACGCGGATCGACGCGCGGGGCGGCGAGGTCTCGCTGGTGGCCCGCACCCGCCGCGGGCCGTGGATGCGGGCGTGGATGTCGCTCGACCCGCGCCGCCCCGACCGCCTCGCCGGGATCGGCGTCGCGCGCGCCCCCGACCCCGCCGAGACCCCCCGCCCCTGGCGCGAGGGGCGCCTCTCCGAGGCCGACGTCGTCGCCGAGATCGACGCCCACGCCCGCGCGCGCTCGGCCGCCGACCGCTTCTCCGGCGTCGTCCTGGTGGCCAAGGGCGACCGCGTCCTCTACCACCAGGCGTTCGGGATGGCGAACCAGTCCGACCAGGTTCCGAATCGTCCGGACACCAAGTTCCACATCGCCTCGATGGGGAAGATGTTCACCGCGCTCGCCATCGCCCAGCTGGTCGAGGCCGGGAAGCTGCGGTTCACCGACACGCTGGCGAACGTCCTCCCCGACTACCCCAACCCCGAGGCCGCCCGGAAGATCACCATCCACCACCTCCTCACCCACACCGCGGGGATCGGCGACATCTTCACCCCCGAGTTCTACCGCGACCGCTTCCGCTACCGCGAGCCGCGCGACTACTTCCCCCTCTTCGCGCCTCTGCCGACGCGCTTCGAGCCGGGGTCGCGGTACGAGTACAGCAACGCCGCCTTCATCGTCCTCGGCGCCATCGTCGAGCGGCTGAGCGGGCAGGCGTACGACGACTACGTCCGCGAGCACGTCTTCGCGCCCGCGGGGATGACGGAGACGGCGATGTACGCCATCAACGAGGTCGTCCCCAGCCTCGCCGTCGGCTACGCGCACTTCGACGACCCGCTCCAGGTGGAGCCGCGGCGGAGCAACTGGCACTTCCTGGGGTGGAAGGGGACCTCCGCCGGCGGCAGCTACTCCACCGCCCCCGACCTCCTCCGCTACGCGCGGGCGCTGCGGGCCGGCCGGATCGTCTCCCCCGCCATGGTCGAGACGCTCACCACGCCCAAGGTGACGCCCAACCCGGCCAACCCCGCGGTCGGGTACGGCTACGGCTTCCAGACCCGCACCCTGTCGGGGAAGTCCGTCCGCGGCCACAGCGGCGGCGGCGCGCCCTCGGGGATCAACGCCGACCTCGAGATGGTGTGGGAGGGTGACTGGACGGTGATCGCGATGGCGAACTACGACGCCCCCGCCGCCCAGGCCCTCGCCCGCGACATCGCCGCCTTCGTCGCGCGCCAGGATCCGTAACGGCAGTCTCTCACAGGGGACACAGGGGGCACAGAGGGATCGCGGTGACGCGACGACCCCCCTGTGCCCTCTGTGTCCCCTGTGGGAGGCCGCGGTTCGGCGGTGCCCGCCTATCGACGTCCTCTCCACCCGCCGGAAGAGTCCGCATTGCGTTTCGTCCCCCGCCCCTTCAATCTTACCGCCGTCCCCGCCGCACTCCGTACGCTCCCCCGGCCGAACCGACTCCCATGAACGACACGCCCGCCCGCGCCCTCGTGGCCGAAGCGATCGGCACCTTCGCGCTCTGCTTCGTCGGCATCCTGGCCATCAACGCGGGCGCCATCGCCGGGCTGGGCGACGGCGTCACCTCGCTGGCCACCGTGGCGCTGGCCCACGGGCTCGTCATCGCGGTGATGGTCGCCGCGCTGGGCGCCATCTCCGGCGCGCACTTCAACCCCGCCGTCACCTTCGGCTTCATGGTCACCGGGCGGATGAGCCCCGTGCGCGGCCTCCTCTACTGGGCCGCGCAGATCGGCGGCGCGCTGGTGGCCTCGCTCCTGGTCGCCGCCCTCTTCGGCGCCCGCCGCGTCGCCGACGGCACCCCGGCGCTCGCCGACCCGGTGAGCTTCGGGCAGGGGGTGGCGGTCGAGGCCGTCGCCACCTTCTTCCTCGTGCTGGTGGTCTTCGGGAGCGCCGTCGACGAGCGGGCGCCCAAGTCGGTCTTCCCCTTCGCCATCGGCCTCACCGTCACCCTGGACATCCTGGCCATCGGCCCCATCACCGGCGCCGCCATGAACCCGGCGCGCGCCCTGGGGCCCGCGCTCGCCTCCGGCGCGTGGGAGAGCCACCTGGTCTACTGGGTGGGCCCCCTCCTGGGCGGCGCCGCGGCGGCCTTCCTCCAGCACGCGTTCCTGATGGGCCCCGCCCCCTCCCCCGCCGTCGCCGAGCGCGGCGGCCCGGCCCCCAGCGAGAAGCGCGGGCGCCGCTAAGTGATGAGTCCTGAGTCCTGAGTTCGATATCCTCTGTGCGGTTCGGCACTTAGGACCTGGGACTCAGGACTTGGGACTTGTGAAGTCGACAGGAGCTTATGAGCGCCCCCTGAGACGGAGCCACGAGTCCCGCGGCGGGGGCGTTGCCTTCGCCGCGGGCCCGTGCGTACCTTTCGTTTCGCGCCCTCCCGACCGGGCGCCGACCCTCCCCCACCGAGCGCCGCGAAAGACCCTCATGCGCAGACTCCTCGTCGCCGGCACCGTCGTCCTGGCGGGGTGCACCGCCACCTCCGCCCCCACCAACACCCCCAACGCCGGCCTCCCGGTCATGCAACAGACCGACACCGGCGCCGAGGTCCGGCTCACGGGCGAGGCCGTCGCCTCCAACGACGTCCTCCCCGGGGTGGCGATCGACAAGGTCTACAGCACCCTCCCGACCGTCTACAACGAGCTGGGGATCCCGCTCAACCTCCTCGACCCCGCCACCCGGCAGGCCGGCAACACCCGCCTGGTCCTCCGCAACCGCCACTTCGGCGACGCCAACTCGCGCTACGTCAACTGCGGGGTCAGCCGCACCGCGCAGCGCGCCGCCGACGCCTACCGGGTGCAGCTCTCGGTGCGGACGACGGTCGAGGCCGCCGAGGGGGGGAGCGCCACCCGGGTGAGCACGCTCGTCGAGGGGTTCGCGCGGGCCAACGAGGGGAGCAGCATCACGCCGGTGCGCTGCGTCTCGACCGGCGTCCTCGAGAGCCGGATCGCGCAGCTCCTCAAGCTCCGGACGGCGCTCCAGGGATGATCGTCCGTCGGGCGTAGCTTCGTCGTGGGTTCCTCCGGTGTCCGTACTGGGCACTGGGCACTCGGAACTGCGAACTGCGACGACGTCTCTGGGCATGTCCCCGCTGCGCGGGCCGGGCTGCGGGCGGCGTAGGAAACGATACTACCGTTTCCAACGCCGCGAAGCCCCTGGCGGACTCCGTGCGAGGGCTGGTCTCGCCGCATCACGCGGCCGCCTTCGCATGTCCCCCCGCCAGGGTCTTCGCCCTCCGGGCCCGCATCCCTCATGCAACGTCGCAGGCGGCGCCGGCTTCCTCGCGTCCGGCCGGCTTCCGTCGCATGCCTCCGCCGCGGCGCCCGTCCCATCCGGCGCCAGCTCCCCTCTCCCGGAACGGGAGAGGGTGGCGAGCCTAAAGCGAGCGCTTCACGCACCGGCCCGCCCTTCTCCCCCTCTCCCAGGGGGCCGGGGGGTGAGGGCCGACGATGCCGGAGCGCGCGCTTTGCTCGTCGCTCACGACCGTCCTCCGTCGTATCCCCGGAGCCCTCCACGATGCGATCCTTCCGCTGCCTCCAGCTCCGCGACCTCGCGATTCGCCTGCATCGCCGGGGAGGCTAGGGGCGTGGACGCCACCGTCACCCTCCCGGTCTGGCTCGCCCTGGTCCTCGCCGTCCTGGCGGCGTGGGCGGCGCTGGAGCGGCTGATGGTCCCCAGCGTCCGCTGGTTCTTCCGGCAGCGGACCAACCGCGTCATCGAGGAGCTCAACACCCGGCTCCCCATCGAGATCCCCCAGTTCAACCTGACCCGGCGCCAGGTCCTCATCGACCGCCTCCTCTACGACCCGAAGGTCCAGGAGGCCGCCGGCGCCTTCGCCCGCGATCACGGGATGCCGCGCGAGGTGGCGATGGCGCGCGTGGAGCGCTACGCCCGCGAGATCGTCCCCTCCTTCAACGCCTACCTCTACTTCCGCGTCGGCTACTGGGCCGCCCGCCGCGTGGCGCGCTTCCTCTACCGCGTCCGGCTGGGGTGGAGCGACGAGGCGGGGCTCAAGGGGATCGAGAAGGGGGCCACGGTGGTCTTCGTGATGAACCACCGCAGCAACATGGACTACGTCCTGGTGGGGTACCTCGCCGCCAGCCGCGCCGCGCTCAGCTACGCGGTGGGCGAGTGGGCCCGCATCTGGCCCCTCCACATGCTCATCCGCTCCATGGGCGCCTACTTCGTCCGCCGCAACTCGGGCGACGACCTCTACCGGCGCGTCCTGGAGCGCTACGTCTACATGGCCACCGAGGCCGGCGTCACCCAGGCCGTCTACCCCGAGGGGGGCCTGAGCCGCGACGGCCGCCTGCGCCCGCCCAAGCTGGGGCTCCTCGACTACATCCTCCGCGCCTTCGACCCGCAGGGCGAGCGCGACCTGGTCTTCATCCCCGTCGGCCTCAACTACGACCGCACGCTGGAAGACCGCACCCTCCTCCTCGACGCCGGCGCCGAGCGCGCCCCGAAGCCCGGCCCCGGGCGGGCGGCGCTCAACACCCTCCGCTTCGCGGGGCGCAACCTCTGGCTGATGGCCCGCAGCCAGTGGCACCGCTTCGGCTACGCCTGCGTCAACTTCGGCACCCCCATCTCCATGCGCCGCTGGTGCGCCGAGCACGCCCTCGACTTCCGCCGCCTCCCCAAGGACGAGCGGCACGACCAGGTCGAGGCGCTCGGCGCCGAGCTGATGGACGCGGTGGGGAAGGTGATCCCCGTCCTCCCCGTCGCCCTCGTCTCCACCGTCTTCGTCCGCGACCCCGGCGCGCGCTTGAGCGAGCTGGAGCTCAAGGCCCGCGTCCACGCCCTCATCGAGACGCTCCAGCAGGGCGGCGCCCACGTCTACGTCCCCCGCCGCGACCTCGACTACGCCATCGTCGTGGGCCTGCGCATGCTCACCATGCGCCACCTCGTCCACGACGACGACGGCCTCTTCTCCGCCGTCCCCTCCGAATCGGTCGTCCTCCGCTACTACGCCAACTCCATCGCCCATCTCCTCGTCGAGCCCGAGCCGGTGGTGGCGGCGGTCTGAAAGAAAGTCCTGAGTCCTGAGTCCTGAGTCCTGAGTGAACTGCCCAGGACGCACGACCGTGCGACAAACGAAAAAGTCCCTCTCCTGTAGTTCGGGAGAGGGACAGGCGGCGAGCCTCCGGCGAGCCGCCAGGGTGAGGGCCCGCGCCGCAGGCGCCCCGCTGTCATGGTAGCCGAGGACCAGGCGCGCACTCGGTCTCGCCTCCTACCACTTGGCACTTAGGACTTAGGACTCACGCACTCACGCACTTCCCTTTGACGTCCCGCCCCCCGCGGGCTAACCTTCGTCCATCTCCGTCGCCCGCGTTCCACCCGAGTCCGAAGACATGCCTCCCGCAGACACGCCCTGGGTGGTGGTGGCCGAGTACGGCGCCGTGCTGGAGGCCGAGTTCGCCGCCGCCACGCTGGAGGAGGCCGGGATCCCGGCGCGGGTGAGCGGGGCGCACCTGGGGATCTTCGGCGCGGGATACCAGGGGTGGTCGCACCACGGCGCCCAGGTCATCGTCCCCTGGCACCGCGCCGACGAGGCCGCCGCCCTCCTCGACGACCTCCACCCGGAGGAGGACGAGGACGACGGGGTCGAGGACGGACCCGAGCCCCCGGAGGCCCCATGACCGCCCCCCGCGCTGCCGCCCTCCTCCTCGCGCTCGCCGCCTGCTCCGCCGGTCCGTCCGACGGCGGTGGAGGCGGCGGCGGGAACGGGGGTGGCGGTGGGAGCGGGGGCGCGGGGAGCGGGCTGCGGCTCGTGGAGGTGGCGCGCGGGCTGGAGGGCCCCGTGCACGTCGCCGCCCCGGCGGGCGACGCGCGCGTCTTCGTGGTCGAGCAGCCGGGGCGGATCCGGGTCATCGAGAACGGCGCGCTCCTCCCCACCCCCTTCCTCGACATCCGCGGCCGCGTCTCCAGCGGCGGGGAGCGGGGGCTCCTCTCGGTGGCCTTCCACCCGCGCTACGCCGAGAACGGCTTCTTCTTCGTCGACTTCACCGACACCGGGGGCGACACCCGCGTCGAGCGCTTCCGCGTCGGCGCCGACCGCAACCGCGCCGACCCGGCCAGCGCGAAGCTGATCCTCACGGTCGACCAGCCGTACTCCAACCACAACGGCGGGCAGATCGCCTTCGGCCCCGACGGGAAGCTGTACGTCGGGATGGGCGACGGCGGGAGCGGCGGCGACCCGCACGGGCACGGGCAGGACGCCACGACCCTCCTCGGCGACCTCCTGCGGATCGACGTCGACGCGGGCGACCCCTACGGCATCCCCCCCGGCAACCCCTTCGCGGGCCCCACCCCCGGGCGCGACGAGATCTGGGCCACCGGGCTCCGCAACCCGTGGCGCTTCTCCTTCGACCGCGAGACCGGGCTCCTCTACGTCGCCGACGTGGGGCAGGGGGCGTGGGAGGAGGTCAACGTCGTCCCGGCGGCGCAGGGCGGGCTCGACTACGGGTGGAACGTGATGGAGGGCGCCCACTGCTACCGCGCCTCCAGCTGCCCCCGCGACGGGCTCACCCTCCCCGTCCTCGAGTATTCGCACGACGGCGGCGCCTGCTCGGTCACCGGCGGGCACGTCTACCGGGGCGACGCCATTCCGGCGATTCGCGGCCACTACTTCTACGCCGACTACTGCGCCGGGTGGGTGCGGAGCTTCCGCCATGCCGGCGGCGAGGCCGTCGACCGGCGGAGCTGGACGCTGGGCGAGCTCGGCAACGTCACCTCCTTCGGCGAGGACGGCGCGGGCGAGCTGTACCTGGCGACCGCCGACGGGCGCGTCCTCCGCTTCGCCCCCGCGCCCTGAGGGCGCTCCTGGCCGGCTTCCTGCGGCGCCCTCCGTTCCGCGATTCCGACCCCCGATCCACCGAGCCACGCCTGAAGACGCGATGACCCCGA
>DATACF010000779.1:0-2339 GCA_036259235.1 Longimicrobium sp.
CTGGAGCTCCGCCGCCGCGTCCGTTTCCCGCGATCTATACGAGCAGTCGTCCCGAGCGGAACGAAGGTCCTGCGTTAGCTTCCTGACGTGTGAACCTCGTCCTCCGCCCCGCCCGGGAACGACGAGCCTGGGAGGATGCCCCCGGTCGTCACCGGAGCGTCTTCATTTCAGCCGGCCCGAGACGCGAGCGCGAGAGCCCTCACGCCCTCACGCACTCACGCACTTCAGTTCGAGACGACGTTCAGCCGCGGCTCGTTCGGCCGGAGCTGGTACGCCCAGTCGAAGATCATGAGGTCGCGCCCGGACGAGTCGCTCCCCAGGAGGGTGACGCGGATCACCCCGTAGTGGGCGCCGTCGGTGTCCTGGACGCGGAAGACGTAGCTGAACTCCGGGCTGATCGAGATCGGTGACGTGGTGAAGCCGGTGCTGGGCGCGCGCGTGGCGGCGCGGCAGCTCGCGTCGGCGCCGGGGCCGCAGACGAGGGCGGTGGTGCGGCCGGGGAACGCGGCCACCTGCGCCCCGTTCAGCGGGACGATCCGCCACCCCGCCCCGTCCGACTCCAGCCGCCAGTCGGCCGAAGCCGAGGCGCCGCCGACGATGGGGTCCTGGTCCTCGCTGCCGGCGAAGCGGAAGCCGCTCCGCGTGGCGTCGTCGGCATGGGCGTAGACGAGCTCGGCCGTGACGTCGGGGCGGGGGACGCCGGTGATCTCGGCCGAGAGCGCGCTCACCTGCCCGTCCTCGCTGACCGCCGCGACGCGGTAGCCGTGGACCGAGCCGTTCTCGGCGCGCTCGTCGAGGAACCCCGTCCCGTCGGTCTCGCCGAGCTGGTAGAGGTAGGTGTTCGCCCCAAGCCGGGTGAGGAGGACGAGGTAGCGCGCCGCGTAGTCGCCGTTGGCGTCGTCGGTCCAGCGGACGTACGCCGCGCCGTCGAGGGCCGTCACCGAGTCGGCGTCGGGGGCGGCGGGGGGGTCGAAGGGGGCCGTGGAGACCTCCTCGCGGAACTCGGAGGTCGTCTCCTCGCCCGTGTCCTCGTCGACGGTGGCGACGTAGTACTCGTAGCTCTGGCCGCTCTGGACGTTGCGGTCGCGGTAGACGCACCCGTCGTCGGTGCACGAGGTGACGGTGCCGACGAGGAAGAAGGAAGAGCCGCCGCTCCGCTTCCCGTAGACGCGGAAGGGCTCGTCGCGCCAGTCGGTGGGGACGTCCCAGGTGAGCTCGACGACGGGGTACCCCACCGGCTGCCCGCCGTTGGTGAAGCCCTCGAAGACCCAGCGGTACTCCGCCGCCAGGTTGCGCGGCTCGCCCGGAGGGTCGCCGCCGATGATGATCTCGTTGTCCGGGTTGCAGGCGGCCAGCAGGGCGAGCCCCGCGGCCAGGGCCGGCAGACGGAAGGGTATGCGCTTCATGGCCGTACGCTTCGCAGGAGGGGAACCGGGCGGCGGCGCCCGAACGGGCCCCGCGCGCGGAAGGGTGCGCTTCCGCCCCGGGGAGAAAGCAATGCGCGTTCCGGGCGCGGGGCATGGTGGGCATAATTGCAAGTAATTGTCGATAAATAATTTAGGGAAATACGACAGGAGGAGGGCGCGGAGGGCGCGTCCACGGAACGGGAGGGGGAATGTCCTTCGCCAATGACAGGCGGGGTGGGGAGGCGGTGTGGGCGACGGGTGGTGGTGCGCGGCGCGGGCATCGTCGGCCCTCACCCCCCGGCCCCCTCTCCCAACCCCTGGTTACCCCTGGGAGTGGGGGGGAACGGCGCCGGCGCGCGGGGCGCGTGGGCGGGGAGGGAGGAGAGCACCAGAACAGCGGGGCGCCTGCGGCGCGGGCCCTCACCCTGGCGGCTCGCCGTAGGCTCGCCGCCTGTCCCTCTCCCGAACTACAGGAGAGGGACGGATTGCATCCACTTGTGCGCGGGGCGGGCAGCGGTGCGCGGGCAGGCTCGTAAGTCGCGGATCGGGTTGGAGTTCTCCCCTCACCACGCACGCCCACCGCGTGCGGGGGGCGGGGCCGGGGGAGGGGGGCGCGCGGAGGCGGCGGAATGCGACGTCGGCCCGCTGAACGTGAAGGAACCGACGCCGCCTGCGACGTTGCATGAGGGATGCGGGCCCGAAGGGCGAAGACCCTGGCGGGGGGGAATGCGATGGAGATGGCGATCCGCATCGGGCGACGGCGAGACGCGGAGTCCGCCAGGGGCTTCGCCGCGTTGGAAACGGTAGTATCGTTTCCTACTTGTAGACCTCTGTGGAAGTGGCGGGTATCTTCGTGCTCTTCGTTCACTTTCCTCGAACAGGAGCCCGACATGCGCAAACTCCACGTGGTGAAGCTGCAGTCGGAAGAGCGGG
>DATACF010000780.1:0-6366 GCA_036259235.1 Longimicrobium sp.
GGTGTCGCCCTCCGCGTCCGGGTCCGTGCTGTCGGCCGCCGTCCGCGCCTCGGCGAAGGCGGCGAAGCGGACCTCGGCCACCGCGGGGGCGCCGGGGCCCGCCACCGTCACCTGCGCGGGGGCCAGCGGCTGCGTGGGGTCGAGGAAGTCGTCGAAGCGGACCTCGATCACCGTGTCCGCGCTCGCCGTGGCGCCCGTGGCGCGCGGGGGCGAGGTGTCGGGGCGGATGACGCTGAGGCGCGTGTCGGGGGGCGCGGTGTCGCGCTCGGCCACCCGGACCCGCGCCGTGTCGCGCGCCTCGAACTCGTCGAGCTCGCGGCTCCGGTTCTGGTCGGTGTACGCCCGCACCAGGTAGTCGCCCGCCGGCACCTGCGCGAAGGTGAAGCCCCCGGCGCTGTCGGTGACGGTGGAGTAGACGAGCGAGTCGGGGAGGAGGACGGCCTCCACCCGCGCCCCCACCGAGGGGCGCGTCGTCGTCCGCTCCAGCACCGTCCCCGCGAAGCGGGTGTCGGGGATCTCGGGGCCGGTCGAGAAGACCAGCCGGTACCGCTCCGTCGTCCGGTTCCCGAAGAGGTCCTGGATCCCCGGCCCCACCTCCACCTGGTAGACCCGCCCCGTCTCCCACCCCCGGCGCGGCTCCACCCGGATCTCGTCGCCCCGCTTGTCGATGCTGGCGCGGCTGGTGGCGGGCGAGAGGTTCACCGCGTCCTCCACCCCCTTCTCGGAGAGCCCTTCGTCGAAGACGAAGATCGCGGGCCCCCGGAACGAGGTCAGCTTCGCGTTGGTGTCGGGCTGGGTGACCAGGAGCTTCGGCGCCGTCTCGTCGGCGGGGCCGCCGGTGGGCGCCTCCACGTGCGCGCACGCGGCCGCCAGGGCCAGCGCGAGCGCGGCCGCGGCGGCGAGGCTCCGCGCCCCTTCGGTCACGACACCCCCTCCAGCGCCGCCAGCTTGGCGGCCAGCTTCTCGCGCTGCTCGCGGAAGGAGGCGAGCTTCTCCCGCTCCTTCTCGACCACCTCGGCGGGGGCGCGGGAGACGAAGGACTCGTTCCCCAGCTTCTTCTCCTGCCCGCCGATCTGCCCCTCCAGCCGCTGCAGCTCGCCGCGGAGGCGCCCGCGCTCCTTCTCCAGGTCGATCACCCCGGCCAGGGGGACGAAGAGCTCGGTCCCGGAGCGCAGCACCGCGCTCGCCCCCACCTCGCCGTTCGCCTGGCCGAAGGAGAGCTCGCCCACCCGCGCCAGGTCCTGGAGCGCCCGCTCGCTCGTCTCCAGCACGGCGCGGAGGTCGTCGGAGGCCGGATGGGCCCACAGCGGGACGCGGGCGCCGGGCTGGATCCCGTACTCCTGGCGGATGTTGCGCACGGCGCCGATCACCGCCCGCAGCTCCTCCATGGCCGCCTCGGCCGCGTCGTCCTCCCAATCGGGGCGCGGCTCGGGCCAGCGGGCCACCATCAGCGACGGTGGGTCGCCCGCCGCGCGGGGGAGGCGCTGCCAGACGGCCTCGGTGATGAAGGGCATGATCGGGTGGAGGAGGCGGAGCGCCCCGTCGAGCGCCTCGGCCAGCGTCGCCTTCGCCGCGCGGGCGCTCGCCTCGCCCAGGTCGCCGTAGAGGCGCGGCTTGGCCGCCTCCAGGTACCAGTCGGCCAGCTCGCCCCAGAAGAACTCGTACGCCGCGAGCCCCGCGTCCTGGAAGCGGAAGCGCTCCAGCGCCTGCGTCACCTCGCCCGCCGCCTTCGAGAGGCGCGAGAGGATCCACCGGTCGGTGAGCTCCAGCGAGCCGCGGACGTCTTCGACGGCGATCCGGTCGTCGTCGCCGAGGGTCATCAGCGCGAAGCGGCCGGCGTTCCAGAGCTTGTTGGCGAAGTTGCGCCCGGGGCCGAAGGCCTGCTCCAGGTCCTGGTAGTTGAGGTACTGGTCCATCCCCGCCCCGGCGCCGGTGGCCACCGTGTAGCGGAGGGCGTCGGCGCCGAAGCGCTCGACCACGTCGAGGGGGTCGATCCCGTTCCCCAGCGACTTCGACATCTTCCGCCCCAGGTGGTCGCGGACCATCCCCGTGAGATAGACGTCGCGGAAGGGCACCTCGCCCCGGAACTCCAGCCCGGCCATGATCATCCGGGCGATCCAGAAGAAGATGATGTCCTGCCCCGACACCAGCGTGGAATTCGGGTAGAACGCCTTCAGGTCTTCCGTCTCCTCGGGCCACCCGAGGGTGGAGAAGGGCCAGAGCCACGACGAGAACCAGGTGTCGAGGACGTCCGGGTCCTGCCGCAGGGCGCCGCCGCACGTCGGGCACGCGTCCGGGTCCTCGCGGGCCACGACGGTCTCGCGGCACTCGGCCGACTCGCAGTACCACACGGGAATGCGGTGCCCCCACCAGAGCTGCCGCGAGATGCACCAGTCGCGGATGTTCTCCAGCCAGTGCTCGTACGTCTTCCCGAAGCGCTCGGGGTGGAAGCGCACCCGCCCGTCGCGGTACGCCTCCAGCGCGGGCGCGGCCAGCGGCGCCATCCGCACGAACCACTGGTCGGAGAGGCGCGGCTCGACGATCGTCCCGCACCGGTAGCAGTGGGGGACGGCGTGCGTGTGCTCCTCCGTCTTCTCCAGGAGCCCCGCCTCGTCGAACGCCTGCACCACCGCCCGCCGCGCCTCGAAGCGGTCGAGCCCGCGGAACGCCTCCGGCGCCGCGTCGCTCATCGTGGCGTCGGGCGTCATCACGTCGATGGCGGGGACGCCGGTGCGCTGCGCCACCTCGAAGTCGTTGGGGTCGTGCGCGGGGGTGATCTTCACCGCCCCCGAGCCGAACTCCGGGTCGACGTAGCCGTCGGCCACGACGGGGATCTGGCGGCCCGTGAGGGGGAGGTCGAGCATCTTCCCGACCAGCGCCCGGTACCGCTCGTCGTCCGGGTGGACGGCCACGGCGGTGTCGCCGAGCATCGTCTCCGGGCGGGTGGTGGCGACCACCAGGTACGGCCGGCCGTCGGGGAGGCGCGGGAGGCCGGGGGCGTCGGCGCCATCGGCGAGCGGGTAGCGGAGGTGCCAGAGCTTCCCCTGCGTCTCCTCGGGCTCGGCCTCCTCGTCGGAGAGCGCGGTGAGGCAGCGCGGGCACCAGTGGATGATCCGGTGGCCGCGGTAGATGAGCTCCTTCTCGTACAGCCGCACGAAGACCTCGCGCACGGCGCGCGAGAGCCCCTCGTCGAGGGTGAAGCGGGCGCGGGGCCAGTCGAGCGAGCTCCCGATGGCGCGGAGCTGGTCGTAGATCTGCCCGCCCGTGTCGCGGACGAACTCCCAGACGCGCTCGACGAAGGCCTCGCGCCCGAGGTCGTCGCGGGTCTTCCCCTCCTTGGCCAGCTGCCGCTCGACGACGTTCTGGGTGGCGATCCCCGCGTGGTCGGAGCCGGGGATCCAGAGCGCCTCGCGCCCCTGCATCCGGCGCCACCGCACCAGGAGGTCCTGGACGGTGTTGTTGAGCCCGTGCCCCATGTGGAGGCGGGCCGTCACGTTGGGCGGGGGGATGGGGATCACGTACGCCGGCCGCCCCGAGTGGGCGTCGGCGTGGAAGAAGCCCTGCTCCTCCCACCCGCGGTAGAGGGGCGCCTCGTTCTCCTGCGGGCTGTACTGCGGCGGAAGCGCCTCGGCCATCGGTCCCGGTCCGTCGGTAGCTCGAAAAGTCGGGGCGCGCGGACCCCGCGCGCTCCCATCGCTGGAAACGCGGAAACTACCGCCGAGCGCGGGACGCGGTCAAGCGAGCGCGCCCCCCGCGAAGCGCCTGGAACCAGGCCCGCTTACGCCTTGTCGGGCGGCGCCTCGTCGGCCAGGCGCCCGCGGACGCGCTCCAGGATCCCCTCGATCCGCCCGATGACCTCGTTGCGCCGCTCGGGCGGGAGGTCGCGGGTCAGCGTCAGGAGGGCGCGCCGGGTCTCGCGGGCGTCGGGGGGGGGCGGGGCGTCCTGCCACGCGGCCATCCACGCGCCCAGGAGCTCGCGCGTCTGGCGGTAGGGGCGCACCTCGCGGAAGGCGAGGTCCTGGGCGGCGGTCGGGGAGATCCCGACTTCGCGGGCGGTGGCCCGGAGGCCGATCTCGTGGATCCGCGCCTGGAGCGCGGCCCGGACCTCTTGCAGAAACGGATCGTCGGTGTCGTTCATGCGTCCATTGTATGGACACATTGGACAGGTTGGCAAGCGCTTTCGGCCGACCGTGCGGGAAGCGGCCGGGGCGCGTCCAGACGCCACGGACCGAGGCGCTTACGGGACGTCCGTCTTCGTCGGGAGGGGCGTCGCGGAGGCCGGCTCAGCCGTCGCCGGGCTGGCGCTCGACCGCGCCGACGTCGCACCGGTCGTCGCGGCGTGGTCGGCCTCGCTGGTCCTCCGCAATGCAGCCCCTCCTTCCCCCATCCACCAGCGGGCTCCCCGGAAGAGGGAGGAGGGTGGGCGTCCGACCGCCGTGGTCGCCGAGCGGCCCCAGCCCCGCGCTGGCGCCGGTGAGCGCGAACCCCGTGCAGGAGTCGTCGGAGCTGAAGCTGGGGGCGCTCAGGGCCGGGAGCGGGGAGAAGCCGCAGTTGCGGGGCGTGTTCTCGGAGAGGGCCGTGTTGGAGACTTCGGCGGCGCAGGCGACGGAGAGCGCGCTCCCGATCCCCTCGATCTCCCCCCGGTTCCCGTGAACGGTGACGTCCCGGAGGAGGAGCCGGGCGGAGCGCGTGCTGGCGCAGACGACCACGCCGCCGGTCCTCGCGGTGTTCCCGTGGAAGGTGCTGCGGAAGAGCTCGGCCTGGCCGCTCACGACGTACACCGCGCCCGCGTTGACGCCCACGTTGCCGTCGAACGTGCTCTGGTCCACCATGAGGTCGCCGAGGGCGTACACGGGGCTGTCGTCCGTCTCGTTCCCCGTGAAGCGCGTCGTGGCGATCTCCACGCGGCCTCCCCGGTCGTTGAGGACGACGCTGCCCCGGTCCGTCGCCTGCGAACGGTTCCCGGAGAGCGTCACCCCGGAGAGCATGACGAAGACGCGGTTGAAGATCCCCGCCGCCTCGTCCGCCGTATTCCCGGTGATCGCCCCGCCGTCCATCGTCAGATACCCCGCGTTGTAGACCGCGCCCCCCTGCGACTGTCCGACCCGCGAGCGGGCCTCGTTCCGGTCCAGCGTCACCGAGCGGAGCCAGACCGTCCCCTCGTTGAGGAGCGCTCCGCCCTGGTTGCGCGGGTCGGGGAGCAGGACGTCGGCGTACGCGCTCCCGCCGGTGAGGGTGACGTTCCTCAGGTTCAGTATCCCCCCCTCGGGGACGTGGAGGAGGCGGAAGCGTGTGGACGCCTCCGCGCTCCGCGCGATCGTGGCGCCCTCCCCGTCGATGGTGACCCGGCCGAAGACGCGGGGGAGCCCCGCGGGCCCCACCCTCCGCTCCTCCCGCGTCGTCCACGCGCGCAGGAACGAGGGGGGCGTGTCCGCGCGCGTGAGGGTATACGTCGCCCCCGCCTGGAGGCGGACGGTTTTCGGCCCCGCGCCGCGGCAGAAGCTGGCGCTGTTGAGGGCCGCACGGAGCGTGCAGGGGGTCCCGGGCACGCACAGCGCATCCGGGTCGCGCCCCTCTTCGGCCGTGCTCACCTCGAAGACCTCGGTCGCGCAGAACGCCGCGACGTCCTCGACCACCGTCTCCACCGTGGCGCAGGCGCACAGCGCCGCCCCGCACGCCGTGGCCGCCATCCGCGCCCCCCGCCGCTCGAAGCCGAGCCGTCTCATGACCCACCTCCCGTGCCTGGACGTGACAGGCCCCCCTGGAGCAGGCGCTCCGGGGGGCCCATCGAACGATAACGGTCCGGCCGGCGCCCACAAGGAAACATTCCGTGGGGGCGTCCGTGGGGACGCCGAGGCTACCCGCGGGTGAAGGCGTAGACCTTCCCCCGGTCGTCGCGGATGCGGAGGGCGCGGCCGTCGCGGACGAGGAGGTAGCGGCTCGGCCCGAAGCGCGTCATCCCGTCGGCCGCGAGCAGGAGCGTGTCTCCGCGCACCGTGTAGCCGCCGTGGACGGTGGCGGTCTGCGCGGCCAGTCCGGGGAGGCGGGCGACGAGCTCGAGGGTGTAGCGGGCGCCGGCGGTCAGGAGGAGCGACCCGCCCTCCAGCGTCACCCCCGACTCGGTGGGCGACTCGGTCGGGAGGGGGCGGCCGTCGACGGCGGCCAGCGTGTAGCGGCCGGCGAGGGGCGTGTCCGACGGCGCTCCGGCGGTGGCGCAGGCGGCGGCAAGGACGAGGAGGAGCGGGGCGAGGAGGCGCATGGGACGTCCCTGCGTGAGGAGAGGAGATCCCGGAGCCGGGACGGCGCTCCCGGGGGAGGGCGAGTGTTTCTGGGGATGGGAGACGAACAGCGGCGGCGGTCCGCTCC
>DATACF010000781.1:0-13432 GCA_036259235.1 Longimicrobium sp.
CCCCCCCCCGCCGCTGGCCGCCCAGCGGGACACGCTGAGCGCGCCGCTGGGCGACACCGACACCGCCGTGGTGCGGGGGCGGCTGCCGAACGGGGTCGCGTACTACGTGCGCCGCAACGCCGAGCCGCCGGAGCGGGCGGAGCTGCGGCTGGTGATCGACGCCGGCTCGCTCGTGGAGGACGACGACCAGCGGGGGCTGGCGCACTTCGTCGAGCACATGGCGTTCAACGGCACCCGCCGCTTCGCCAAGCAGGAGATCGTCGACTACCTCGAGTCGATCGGGATGCGCTTCGGGCCCGACATCAACGCCTACACCTCGTTCGACGAGACCGTCTACCAGCTCTCGCTGCCGACGGACACGCCGGGCGTGCTGGAGAAGGGGCTCGACATCCTGGAGGACTGGGCCACGGGGATCACCTTCGACACCGCCGAGGTGCGCAAGGAGCGCGGGGTGGTGGTCGAGGAGTGGCGGCTGGGCCGGGGCGCCGGCGCGCGCGTCCGCGACCGGCAGTTCCCCGTCCTCTTCGGCGGCTCGCGCTACGCCGGGCGCCTCCCCATCGGCGACGTCGAGACGCTGCGCACCTTCGACCCCGCCGCGCTGGTCCGCTTCTACCGCGACTGGTACCGCCCCGACCTGATGGCCGTCGTCGCCGTGGGCGACTTCGACGTCCGGCGGGTGGAGGCGATGATCCGCGAGCGCTTCGGCCGCATCCCCGCGGCCGCCAACCCGCGCCCGCGCCCCAAGTTCGACGTCCCCGCGCACGAAGGGACGCGCTACTCGATCGCCACCGACCCGGAGCTCCCGTCGTCGGTGGTCTCCATCGTCCGCAAGGTCCCCGCGCGCACCCTCCGCACCGGCGCCGACTACCGCGCCAGCATCGTGGAGTCGCTCTACGGGGGGATGCTCGACGACCGGCTGGGCGAGATCACCCAGCGCCCCGACGCGCCCTTCGTCAACGTCTCGTCGTACCGCGGCTCGCTCCTGCGCCCGGTGGACGCGTACTTCCTGGCCGCGCAGGTCCCCGAGGGCGGCGCCGAGCGGGGGCTGGGCGCGCTGCTGACCGAGGCCGAGCGCGCCGCCCGGCACGGCTTCACCGCCCCGGAGCTGGAGCGCGAGCGCGCCGACCTCCTGCGGGCGTGGGAGCAGATCTACGCCGAGCGGGGGAAGACGCCCTCGGGCCAGTACGCCGGGCAGTACACCGGGCACTTCTTGAGCGGCGGCCCGCTGATCGACATCGAGACCGAGTACGCCCTCAACCGGGCGCTCATCCCCACGGTCACGATCGCCGAGATCGACGCCGTGGCCCGCGAGGCGCTGGGGAGATCGAACCGCGCGGTGCTGGTGAGCGGCCCCGCCGCCACCGCCGCGCCCACCCCGGAGCGGCTGGCCGCCGTGGCCGACTCGGCCGCGCGCGCCGAAGTGGCGGCGTACACCGAGGAGACGTCGGAGGCGCCGCTCCTGGCGCGGGCGCCGGCGCCGGGGCGCGTCGTCTCCACCCGCACGGTGGACGAGGTGGGCGTCACCGAGTGGACGCTCTCCAACGGGATCCGCGTGCTCCTGAAGCCCACCGACTACAGGGAGGACGAGGTGGTGCTGGTGGGGCGCTCCCCCGGCGGCCTCTCGCTCGTCCCCGACTCGCTCTACCTCGACGCGCAGGTGGCCGACGCCGCCGCGCAGGTGGGCGGGCTGGGCGAGCTGTCGGTGGTCGACCTCACCCGGCGGCTGGCGGGGAAGGCGGCGGGCGCGGGGGCGGGGGTCGACGAGCTGGGCGAGTCGGTGGGCGGCTACGCCTCGCCGCGCGACCTGGAGACGCTCTTCCAGATCGTCTACCTGCGGATGACGGCGCCGCGGCGCGACTCCGTGGCGTGGCGGGCGTACCTGGAGCGCGCCCGCGAGACGCTCCGCAACCGCAGTCTCAGTCCCGAGGGCGCGCTGGGCGACACCCTCCACGCGGTGCTCACGCAGGGCCATCCCCGGGCGCGGCGGCTCACCAGCGCCTCCTTCGACTCGGTGAGCCTCGACCGCGCGCTGGCCATCTACCGCGAGCGCTTCGCCGACGCGGGCGACTTCACCTTCTACCTGGTGGGGCGCTTCTCGCCCGACTCGATCCGCCCGCTGGTGGAGACGTACCTGGGCGGGCTCCCGTCCACCGGGCGCAGGGAGACGTGGCGCGACGTGGGGGTGCGCGGACCCCGGGGGATCGTGCGGAAGACGGTGCGGCGCGGGCTGGAGCCGCAGGCGCGGACGGCGCTGGTCTTCGAGGGGCCGGTGGAGTTCGACCGGCGGACGGTGTCGCTGCTCCGGACGCTGGCCGACGCGCTGGAGATCCGCCTCCGCGAGCAGCTCCGCGAGGAGCTGGGGGGCACCTACGGCGTTTCGGTGTCGGGGAACGCCGGCCGCGACCCGCGGCCCGAGTACCAGTTCAGCGTCGACTTCGGCGCCGACCCCGCGCGCCTCGACGAGCTCTCGCGGGTGGTGTTCGCGCAGATCGACTCGCTCAAGAACCAGGGTCCCACCGAGCGCGACCTCCAGAAGGTGCGCGAGGCGCAGCGCCGCAGCCGCGAGACCGACCTCCGCGACAACCAGTACTGGACGAGCGCGCTGGTGAGCTACGACCGCTACGGCTGGGACTTCCGCCTAATCGACGACGACCCGATGTCCATGACCTTCACCCCCGCCGACGTGCGCGAGGCGGCGCGGCGCTTCCTCGACACGTCGAACTACGTCCAGGTCTCCCTCGTCCCCGAGGGGCCGCCGGCGGGAAGCTGACGCTTTCGGTCCTTCGGATGTGGATGACGACGATCCCCTCCCCCGCCGATGCGCGGAGGAGGGGATCGTGTTTTCCCGGGCTGGCGGCCGTCCCCGCCGGATCAGGAGGTCGTCGCGATCGTCCAGCTGTTGTCGCGGTTGAGGGTCGCCGTGATCGAGTAGACGCCCGGCGGGAAATCGATCCGCACCGGGTTGGGGATCCGGCCGACGTCCAGCACCTGTCCCTGGACGAAGTTCCCGAAGGCGAGCCAGTAGGCCGGGCGGGGCGTGAAGACGACGTTGGTGTTGGGCTGCGCCTGCGTGGCGAAGGTGCCGCGGCCGGACATCCCGATCCCCACCGCGGCCTGGTTTTGGGGGATCGTTCCGGACGACTGGATGGACAGGCTCCCCGGGCTGCCCCCCTGCTCCTCGCCCTCGAAGGTGAACCCCCCGGCCACCTGGGTGAATTGGACCCGGCTCCCGCTCGACGGGTCGGCGGGCAACAGCTGGCCGGTGTCGAAAACGACCCCGGGCACCAGCACGCCGGTCTCGGCCCAGACGAAGCTGTAGTCGAGCGACCATCTGAAGAGCATCGTCGTGTTCGGGGAGATGAACTTCGTGAACCAGGCGAGGGACATCACGTTGGGGACGGAGCCGGCGCCCTGCTGGTAGAGGCACGCGGTCCCGGCCTGATTGGAATTGTTCACGAAGGTGACGGAGTACTGCATCGCTTCCTCCTCATGGTGGGTGGGGCATGAAGTACGGGAAAGAGCCCGGAACGTCTCGCCGCCCCGGTCCGGGACGGCGGGGCTCCGGGCCCCGGAGGTGAATGTAGGCGCCGCGGGAGGCGATCGGGAAGGATCTCGCGCCGCGGACGGGCTCACGTTCTGGTGTCCAGCCCAGGAAAGACGGTCTCTCACAGGGGACACAGGGGACACAGAGGGGCTGCGTCGCGATCGACGTTCCCCCCGTGTCCTCTGTGCCCCCTGTGAGAGGCTTGCCGTAAGAGTCGGGGATCGCGATCAGGCCGGCGGAGGCGCGCCGAGCCGGTCGAGGAGGCCGAGGGCGTCGGCGGTGGCGGCGCCCGCGGCGGTGTTGTCGAAGACGCACCACGCCTCGCGTCCGGCCTCTTCGTCGGACCGGAGGCGGGCGGCGAGCGCGTCGAGGACGTCCGCGCCGTAGGCGGAGTAGTAGACGCGCGGCGAGCCGTGGAGGCGGTGGTAGACGAGTCCCGGCCATCCGCCCGGCTCCCCGGCGGCGGGGACGCGCGCGGGGTCGGCGGCCACGCGGGCGACGCGGTGGCGGGCGAGGAGCGCGTCCGCCTCGGCCTCGAACCAGCCCGGGTGGCGCGGCTCGCAGGCGGCGGCGATCGCGGTCCGCTCGCGGAGGAGCGAGAAGAAGTCCTCCGCGACCGAAGCGTCGAAGGCGAGGCTGGGCGGGAGCTGGACGAGGAAGCACCCCAGCCGGTCCTCCAGCTCCGCCGCCTCGGCGAGGAAGGCGTCGAGGAGGTCCTCCGCGCCGGCGAGACGCCGGGTGTGGGTGATCGTCTTCGGGAGCTTGACGGAGAAGCGGAACGAGGGCGGGACGCTGTCGCGCCAGCGGGCGTACGTCGCGGGGCGGTGCGGACGGTGGAAGGAGCTGTTGATCTCGGCGGCGGCGAAGCGGCGCGCGTACCGCTCCAGGTGCGTCCCCTCGCCGGGGAAGCGCGGCTGCTCGTCGCGCGGGAGGCTCCACCCCGCCGTGCCGATCCGCGGGGTCACGGCTCGGACGCCGGCTTGTGGAAGAGCGCCACGTCGCGGTGCGGCCGCTCCAGCGCCCACCCGTGCGCCCGCGCGATCCACTCCATCGTCTCCGCGCGGTAGAAGGAGACGTGCGTGGGGTCGCGGGCGTAGCGCCACCGCGCGAAGTCGCGCTCGTCCGTCCGCATCTCCGTCATCACCCCCAGCCACCCGCCCGGCCGCAGCAACGCATCGAAACGACGGAATTCGTCGCCGGGCGCGAAGAAGTGCTCGGCGGTCTCCGTGCAGGTGACGAAGTCGTACGCGCGCTCGAGCACGGAGGCGTCGGGGGCGAAGAAGGGGTCGTAGAGCGACATCCCGAACCCCCGCTCCTCCAGCATCCGCGCCAGCGCCGGCCCCGGGCCCGATCCGTAGTCGAGCCCCTCCGCCCCCGGCGCGAGGCGCGCGGCGAGCGGCGCGGCCAGGCGGTCGAGGAAGGCGCGGTAGCCGGGGTCGTCCGGATCGTTCTCGTGCGTGCCGTAGTGCGCGCGCTCGGCCGCCGCGTCCAGCCGTTGCGCGGGGTCGAGGAAGACGAGGCGGCAGCGCCCGCACTCCCAGTACCGCCGCCCGTGCGCCTCCGCGAACGGCCGCGCCTCGCCCGCGCCGCAGAGGGGGCAGGGCTCGATCACGACTCGCGCGGCGGGAGGCGGAGGCGCATCCTCGATCAGGGGCTGGAAGAAGCTACCGGGCGCGGGCGCGCGCCTCGGCGATCGTCTCGCGGACGGCGCGGATCCATTCCTCGGGAAAGCACTCCGGCGCGGTGGCCCACCGCTCCAGGCTCTCCACCGCGTTCCCCACCCCCGCGCGCTCGTCGGCCACGGCGGCCACCAGGAGCCCGCCGAACGCGCGCACCCGTCGCGGGAGCGCCGCCGTCTTCTCGTCGAACGCGGCGGCGATCGCGTCGAACACGTCGGGGGCCACGTGCGCCTCGCGCTGCTCGCGGAGGTCGCGGGCGCACGCCGCGAGGACGGCGTAGCGCGCGGCCTGCGCGGGGAGGGCGCGGGCGAGCTCGTCGTGGAGGTAGTCGATGTGCACCTCCAGCATCCACCGCGGCATCCCCCGCGCGGCGAGCACCGAGCCCAGCCACCGCACCTGCTCGCGCGCGGCGCCGGGGAGGAGGTCGCAGAGCGTCACCAGCCAGAGGGAGTCGCTGACCCCGAAGCGCCGCCCGCGCCCGTCGTAGCGGGCCGCGTAGTACGGGAAGCGCCGCCACGACCGCCGCGTGGCCCGCTCCCCCGCCCCTCGTTCGGTGGGATCGGCGGTGACGACGTGGTCGCCCGCGCTGGGGTTGACGTCGCGCGCGGTGGCGTAGGTCTCGGGAGTCTGTGCGCTCATGCGGTCGTGCCCGGTTCGATGACTTCGGAACGTTCCGCCCCGTGCGATACGACGGCGCCCAGCACGCCGTCGGCCTCGGCGCCGAGGCGGAGGACGCGCGGGCGGACTTCGAGGACGATGTCGGCCGCCCGCCGCTCCAGCGCCGCGGCGGCGGCTTCGTCGCCGCGCAGCCGCTCGACCTCGGCGCGCTTCGTCAGGAGGAGCGCCCAGGCCACCACGCGGTCGGCGTCGCCCAGGAGGTGCGCGGCGGTGGCGGCGTCCAGCCGGGGGACGATGTCCGTCAGCTCGCCCAGGAGCGCCGCCGTGGCCTCGTCGAGCTCGTGGAGCGCGTCGTCCACCCGCCCGATCTTCGCCAGCCGGAGGAGGACGCGCATCGCCTGCTCGATCAGGCGCAGGAGGTAGTCGCTCTGGATGCCCATCCCGCACGTTACGCGGGCGCCCGCCGCACGGGCAAGCGCCGGGGGTTGGACTAACGTGATGCGGCAGGCCACTCTGGCGCATCGGGTCCCGCCGCGCGCTCGATCGCTTCGGCAGCCGCGCGCGCCTCCGCCGCGATCTCCGGGCTCCCGTCGCCCGCCAGCGCCCGCAGCGCGGGGAGGGCGTCCACGGCGTACCGGTGCCCGCGCGCCAGCTCGCGAACCGAGTCCACCACGACGTTCGGATGGTCGCGCAGGAGGGCGGGGTCCGTGACGTTGCGGATCAGGTTCCGGAGCTTCCGCTCGTTGTGGTCCGCGGAGAAGAGCGCGACGCCGCGGAGGACGACTTCCTCCGGCCCGATCCCGGCCTCCGTGAGCTCGTGCACGAAGAAGTGGCGCGCCTTCCACTCGCCCTCGTCCACGTACAGCAGCTCCAGGAGCTCCGTCTCCGCGTCGAGCACCCACCGCGCCGCCCGCTCCGGGTCGGCGGGGAGCGAAAGCGGAGGCGAGTCCTCCTCTCCCTCCCCCAGCGCCTCCGCGCACAGCGCCCAGAGGCGGTCGAAGTCCGCGCGGGCGATCCGCACCTCGAAGTCGCACGGACGCATACCCTCCGCGCGGAGGTTGCGGTCCTGCCCCCGGTTCATGTACGACGTGGAGATCGTGTCGTCCGGCCCCAGGTCGCGGCCGTCGACCCGCCAGCGCACGGACCGTGTCATCTCGGGAGGCGCGGGGAGCATGGCGTCGGCGGATCGGAGGGAAGAGGATCGGAGAGAGGCGACCGGGAGACTACGCGCGTCCTCCGCATCGTTCAACCCCGCGCCGGACTGGCGCCGCGCGGGCCGAGACGCGACGATAGGGATCGGCATCGACCGAACCGGCCCATCCTCCGAACGCGCGCCCATGGCCTTCACGCAGACGCCGCCGACGCTCGGCAACCAGTACGACGACGACCGCGCGCTCCGCTCCCTCCTCGCGCGCCTCCTCCCGCGCGAGGTGCTGGCGGAGGTGGAGCCCGGCCTGCGCGAGATGGGCCGCCTCTCCGCCGCGCTCTACCCCGCGCAGCTGGCGGACCGGGAGAGCGAGCCCACGCTCACCCAGTGGGACGCGTGGGGCAACCGCGTCGACCGCATCGAGCTCACGCCGCTGTGGAAGGAGGCCGAGCGGATCGCCGCCGAGCACGGGGTCGTCGCCACGGCGTACGAGCGCGCGCACGGCCGCCACTCGCGCGTCCACCAGTTCGCGCTCGCCTACCTCTTCACCCCGTCGACCGACATCTACTCGTGCCCGCTGGCGATGACCGACGGCGCCGCCCGCGCGCTGATCGCCTCGGGAAACCAGGCGCTCGCGGGCCGCGCGGTGCCGCGCCTGACCTCGCGCGACCCGGCCGCGTTCTGGACCAGCGGGCAGTGGATGACGGAGACGACCGGCGGCTCCGACGTCGGCGGCACGGAGACCGTCGCGCGCCAGGATCCCGATGGACAGTGGAGGCTGTACGGGCGGAAGTGGTTCACCTCCGCCGCCACCTCGCAGATGGCGCTCACGCTGGCGCGGCCGGAGGGGAACGAGGCGGGCGGGCGCGGGCTGGCGCTCTTCTACCTGGAGCCTCGCGACGAGGACGGGCGGCTCCGTGGGATCACCATCGACCGGCTCAAGGACAAGCTGGGGACGCGGAAGCTCCCCACCGCCGAGCTGACGCTGGCCGGCGCCCCCGCGGAGCCGGTCGCCGGGCGGGCGGACGGCGTGCGCAGCATCGCGCCGATGCTGAACATCACCCGCACCTGGAACGCGGTGAGCGCCTGCGCGCTGATGCGCCGCGGGGTGGCGCTGGCCCTGGACTACGCGTCGAAGCGCACCGCCTTCGGCCGGCCGCTGATCCAGCATCCCCTCCACAGGGACACCCTCGCCGGGCTCCACGCCGAGTTCGAGGGCGCGCTCCACCTCACCTTCCGCCTCGCCGGGCTGATCGGCCGCGACGAGGCCGGCGAGCTGGACGACGCGGGAAAGCGCCTCCTCCGCGTCCTCACCCCCGTCGCCAAGCTCACCACCGCGCGCCAGTCGGTCGCCGTCGCCAGCGAGGTCGTCGAGGCCTTCGGCGGCGCGGGGTACGTGGAGGACACGGGGATCCCCACGCTCCTCCGCGACGCGCAGGTGCTCACCATCTGGGAGGGGACCACCAGCGTCCTCGCCCTCGACCTCCTCCGCGCCCTCGGCCCCGGCGACGACGCCATGGCGCCCGTGCTGGAAGAGGTGGAGCGCGCCCTCGCCGGCGTCCGCGACCCGCGCCTCGCCGCCGTCGCCCACACTGTCCGCGAGACGATGGACGGCGCGGCGGCGTGGCTCGCGGAGGCGCGGAGGCGGGGCGAGGACGCGGTCCAGGCCCAGGCGCGGCGGTTCGCGCTCACCGTCGGGCGCGGGCTGGAGACGGCGCTCCTGGCCGGGCACGCGCAGTGGGCGCTCGACCACGAGGGCGACGCGCGGCCCGCCGCCAGCACCGCGCGCCTCGCGCAGAACGGGCCCGGCGGCTCCCTCTCCCCGGGAAGCGCGGCGGAGACGGACGCCCTGCTCTCCGGTCGAGCGGACCACGCCGCGCCCCCCACCTGAGGCCGCGGCGACCCACCCGCGCCCGGCGGTGTATCACCCCCCGCGCCGCGCCCCGCCGCCGGGAGCAACGGTGAATCGGGTTCAGACGCAAAGGATTCGGCGTTGCGGACGGAGGGGCGGGCGGGTAGTTTTTCGGATTCCGACGGCGACGCGCGGAACGCGATGTGCGGTCCGGGGAGCGCTTCCCCGGGCCGGACGCGTGTCGCACAGACGAGGGCTGCACCACTGCCGGGCGAAGGCGGCCCGGACGGAGGGTTGAGCGATATGAGCATCGAGGCGCCCGGGGCCCCCGCCCCCACCGGCTACGCGCCGAAGGGGAAGGACAACGGGATCGTGAAGAGCAAGGGGACGGTGAACCTCCCCCGTCCCGACGGGAGCGAGCCCGTCGCGCACCGCGCGCGCAAGCCCGAGTGGCTGAAGGTCCGCGCCCCCGGCAGCCCCAACTACCTGCGGCTCAAGGAGCTGATGCGGTCGCAGGGGCTGCACACGGTCTGCGAGGAGGCGCACTGCCCCAACATCGGCGAGTGCTGGGAGAGCGGCACCGCCACGTTCATGATCCTGGGCGACGTCTGCACCCGCGCCTGCAAGTACTGCGCGGTCGCCCACGGCATGCCCACCGAGCTCGATTGGGACGAGCCCCGCCGCGTGGCCGACTCGGTGGTGGCGATGGGGCTGGAGCACGCCGTCGTCACCTCGGTCAACCGCGACGAGCTGAAGGACGGCGGCGCGGGGATCTACGCCGAGGTCATCCGGCAGGTCCACGCCCGCGTCCCCGGGTGCACGGTCGAGGTGCTGGTCCCCGACTTCAAGGGGAACGAGGCGGCGCTGCGCACGGTGGTGGAGGCGCGCCCCGAGATCCTGGCGCACAACATCGACACCGTCGAGCGCCTCTCGCGCCTCGTGCGCCCCGGCGCGCGCTACTGGCGGAGCATCTCGTTCCTGGGCGCGGCCAAGCGGATGAACCCGGCGCAGCTCACCAAGAGCGCCATCATCCTGGGGATGGGCGAGACGGAAGAGGAGATCTACCAGTCGATGAAGGACCTCCGCGAGGCCTCGGTCGACATCCTCACCCTCGGCCAGTACCTCCGCCCGAGCGAGCACCACGTCCCGCTCGACCGGTGGGTGCACCCCGACGAGTTCCGCCGCTGGAAGGAGATCGGCGAGCGCGAGCTGGGCTTCGGGCACGTCGAGAGCGGCCCGCTGGTGCGCTCGTCGTACCACGCCAAGGAGCAGGCGCGCACCATCGACCCCGACGGCCCCGGCCGGATCACCGAGATCCTGGAGGCCGACGTCGACGGCGCGGTCGTCATCGACGCCGACGAGGCCGCCGCCCGCGCCGCCCTGGCCGGCACGCCCCCCGCGCGGCCCAAGCTGGTGCAGCTGGGGAGCCTGTAAGGGAGCCGCGATGGCCACGCACCCACGCACCGCGTCCGTCACCCTCGACGACTTTCTCGCCGCGCAGGAGGCGAGCGAGGAGCGGAGCGAGCTGGTCGACGGCCAGATCGTGGCGATGGGAGGGGCCTCGCTGGGGCATGGGTTGATCGTGACCAATCTCTCGGCCGCGTTGACCAACGCGCTGCGCGAAGGTCCGTGCCGGGTGCTGTCGCAGGGGATGCTGGTGAAGGCGAGCCACGCGGAGAACGCCTTCCTCCCCGACGTGCTCGTCTACTGCGGCGCGCCGCACATCGAGCGGCGGCGGGGTGAGCTCCTCCTGAACCCCGTGGTGATCGTGGAGGTGCTCTCGGAGAGCACGGCGGACTACGACCACGTGAAGAAGTGGGAGAACTACCGGCGCATCCCCTCGCTCCAGGACTACCTCCTGGTGGCGCAGGACGAGCCGCGGGTGGAGCGGTACACGCGGCAGGAAGGCGGGATGTGGCTGTTCAGTGAGACGGTGGGGATGGACGGCTCGGTGCGGCTGGAGAGCATCGGGACGACGCTCAGCCTCGCCGAGACGTACCGCGGCGTGCTCTCCCCCGGCGGCGAGCCGCTCTGAGGACGACGCGGGCCCGAACGAAGTGACCCGGTTCGAGAGAACGAGAGATCATGGCTGAAGAACAGACGCAGACGGCCGAGCGCGAGGCGCCGGAGTCCGAGGCCGAGACGCCGGAGGCCCGCGCCGCCTGGCAGCAGGAGGAGAAGCCGAAGCTCTCCGACGAGGAGCGCCTCCAGGGGCTCTCGCCCGAGCAGCTCCGCCAGATGATGTACGACATGCTCCTGGCGCGGCGCTTCGAGGAGAAGGCGGCGGAGAGCTACGCCCTCGGCAAGATCGGGGGCTTCTGCCACCTGTACATCGGCCAGGAGGCCGTCGCCACGGGCGCCATCCACGCGCTGCGGAAGGACGACTACGTGATGACGGCCTACCGCGAGCACGCGCACGCCCTCCAGTGCGGGCTCACGCCGGGCTCCATCATGGCCGAGCTCTACGGCCGCGCCGACGGGTGCAGCAAGGGGAAGGGCGGCTCGATGCACATGTTCGGCGTCGAGCAGAACTACCTGGGGGGCCACGGGATCGTGGGCGCCCAGATCCCGCTGGCGCTGGGCGTGGCGTGGAAGATCAAGTACCGCGAGGAAGACCGCGTCATGCAGGTCTACTGCGGCGAGGCGGCCGTCAACCAGGGCGCCTTCCACGAGTCGCTGAACATGGCCGCGCTCTGGAAGCTCCCGATGGTGCTCATCGTCGAGAACAACCGCTTCGGGATGGGGACCGCCTGGGAGCGCGCGGCCTCGCTGTACGACATCTACCAGAAGGCCACCGCCTACGCCATGCCGAGCGCGGTCGCCGACGGGATGGACGTCCTCGACATGTACCGCGTCTCGAAGGAGGCCGCCGAGCGCGCCCGCCGCGGCGAGGGGCCGACGCTGATCGAGGCGCGCACCTACCGGTTCGTGGGCCACTCCATGTCCGACCCCGTCTCCGGCGTCTACCGGACCAAGGAAGACGTGGAGGCCGAGAAGCTCAAGGACCCCATCCGCATCTTCGCCGACCTCCTGGCCCGGCTGAACATCCTCAGCCAGGACGAGCTGGAGAAGATGGACGAGGAGGTCAAGCGCCTCTCCGAGGAGGCCGCCGACTTCGCGGAAAAGTCTCCCGAGCCCGAGCTCGGCGAGCTCTACACCGACATCTACGCCACCGAGGACGTCAACGGGCGTCTGTACTTCGACACGAGGGATCGCTGACGATGGCGGTCATTACCTACCGCGAGGCGCTGAACCAGGCGCTGGCCGAGGAGATGGAGCGCGACCCGGACGTCTTCCTCATGGGCGAGGAGGTCGGGGTCTACAACGGCGCCTACAAGGTGTCGAAGGGGCTGCTGGACCGCTTCGGCGAGATGCGCGTGGTCGACACGCCGATCACCGAGCTGGGCTTCGCCGGGCTGGGCGTGGGCGCGGCGATGACGGGGGTGCGGCCGGTGATCGAGTTCATGACCTGGAACTTCGCCATGCTGGCGTTCGACCAGATCTACAACTCGGCGGCCAAGCTGCGCTCCATGAGCGGCGGCCAGTTCCGCGTCCCGGTCACCTTCCGCGGCCCCACGGGCGCCGCGCTCCAGCTGGCCGCGCAGCACTCGCAGGCGCTGGAGAGCCAGATCGCGCACTACCCCGGGGTCAAGGTGGTCGTCCCCGGCACCCCGGCCGACGCCAAGGGGCTGCTGAAGGCCGCCATCCGCGACGACGACCCGGTGTGCGTCTTCGAGGGCGAGATGCTCTACAACCTCAAGGGCGAGGTCCCCGAGGACGACGACTACGTGATCCCCCTGGGGGTGGCCGACCTCAAGCGCGAGGGGGGCGACGTCTCCATCATCACCCACGGGAAGATGATCCACGTCGCCCTCCAGGCCGCCGCGCAGCTGGAGAAGGACGGCGTCCAGGCCGACGTCCTCGACCTCCGGAGCCTCCGCCCGCTGGACACGGACGCGATCCTGAACACGGTGGCGAAGACCAACCGCGTCGTCCTCGTCGAGGAGGGGTGGGCCTACGGCGGGATCACGGCCACGATCGCGGCGCTGATCCAGGAGGAGGCGTTCGACATGCTCGACGCCCCGATCCTGCGCGTCACCCAGGCCGACGTCCCCATGCCGTACGCCAAGGGGCTGGAGAAGGCGGCCAAGCCCAGCGCGGAGCTGGTGGTCGAGAAGGTGAACCGCGTGCTGTACCGGTAAACTGCGAGTGCTAAGTCCTGAGTCCTGAGTGGACCGGGGACTTAGGACTTAGGACTTGGGACTTCTTCGCGCGACGGACTGACGATGGCGACGAAAGTGTACATGGAGGCGCTCTCGCCCACGATGGAAGAGGGGCGCCTGGCCACCTGGCTGAAGAACGAGGGCGACGCGGTCAAGGAGGGCGACGTCCTGGCCGAGGTCGAGACCGACAAGGCCACGATGGAGCTGGTGGCGCGCGGGAGCGGGGTCCTCCGCAAGCGGATGCTGGGCGAGGGCGAGAACGCCAACGTCGGCACCGTGATCGCCGTCATCGCCGGGGCCGACGAGGACATCTCGGCGCTCACCGGCGGGGCGGAGGCGGCGGCCTCGCAGGCGCCCTCGGCCACCGAG
>DATACF010000782.1:0-21865 GCA_036259235.1 Longimicrobium sp.
CCGGGCGGCTCACGCCGCGGGGATGCGGTCCACGCGGCCGTACGGGCGCGGGACCTCGGGGGCCGTCACCGGGCCGTCGCCCTCCCGGTGGCTCTCCAGGATCGCCGGCGACGCGGCGCGGAAAGCCCCGGGGGCCCGCCGGAGGGTCCGGAGACCGGGCATCAGTCTTCGGCGTCGGGGAGGGGGAGGCGCTCGTCGTCGCAGGCGATGTTCGAGCGGATCACGAAGCGCCCCGTCCCCGCCGCGGCGTCGAGGTCGACGACCTTGACGACCCCGTACTTCACGCAGTTGAGGTTGCGTGAGCGGATGAAGTAGGTCGCCCCCTCCTGGATGGACACCGGGTCCAGCGAGTACTGCGAGCGGCCGCGCGGCGCCTCGTCGACCGCCGCGTAGTCGGTCCCCGAGCGGACGATCCCCGCCGCGCGCGAGCCGCCCAGCGAGGTGAAGGGCGCCAGGACGAACCCCGCGCCGGCCCGGCGGAGCTGCACGTCCCACTCCTGGGCGTCCACCGAGCGCTCGGGGTAGCGCAGCCCCGGCGGATTGGAGAGGACGTCGATGGCCGAGGGGTCGACCGAGCCCGGCGAGGCGAGCTCCAGGTCGATGCTGTCGGCGGCGATCTGCGCGTCGCCGAGGCCGAGCGGGTCGTCGCAGCCCCCCAGCGCCAGCGAGAGCGGGAGGAGGGAGAGGGCCAGGAGGAGCGCGGTGCGCGAGAGGGTCCGGTGCATGGTTTCGTGCAAAAAAGTGAAGCGTCCGGCGAGACCGAACGCAAGGGTTAACCTTATCCGGCCGCAGGGGCTTGCGTCAAGGAGGCGCGCCCCTTTTCGAGGGTTGACGTAAGCCCGGGACGAAGGGTACGTTGCTCGCCGAGACCCAAGGCCCCGTCCCCGTCCGGAGAACCGCGCCCATGTCCGAGCTCGACACCGCCCTCGAGGCCTTCCTCAGCCACCCGGGGGTCGAGCACATCCTGCTCCTGGGAAGGGACGGGCTCCTGATCCAGCACGCCGGCGCGGGCGGCCTCGACGCCGACACCGTCTCGGCGATGGTCCCCGGTCTCGCCTCCACGGGCGCCGCCCTCGGCGAGGCGGCCGGGCTGGGCGAGGCCGACACCGTGGTGGTGCGGATGGCGGGCGGCGTGGCGGTCGTCGCCGTCCTCTCGGCCGAGGTCCTCCTCGCCGTCTTCCTCCGGGGCGGCGTGGGCTTCGCCCGGCTCCTGGCCGAGCTCGCCGAGCGGCGCCCCGCGCTCGCCGCGCTGGTGTAGGGAAGTCCTGAGTCCCAGGTCCCAGGTCCTCAGTGATCGGTGTCGTTCAGGACTCAGGACTCAGGACTAGAACGCTCGATCTTCGTCCACGCACCAGCACCCGAGGCCCCGACGTTGTCCGACGACGCCCCCGAGCTCCCCCCGGTCCGCCGCGTCCTGGTGGCCGACGACGAGCCGCACATCGGGCACATCATCCAGCTCAAGCTGGAGCAGGGCCCCTACGCCGTGCAGCTGGTCTCCGACGGCGCCGAGGCGCTGGAGGTCCTCCGCTCGCCCGAGCCGATCGACGTCGTCCTCCTCGACATCATGATGCCCTTCGCCACGGGGCTCGAGGTGCTGGCCGAGCTGCGGACCCTCCCGCACCGGGCGGCGACCCCCGTCATCATCCTCACCGCCAAGGGGCAGGACGCCGACCGGCGGCAGGCGCTGGAGCTGGGGGCCACCGACTTCTTCACCAAGCCGTTCAGCCCCAAGAAGCTCCTGGCGCGCGTGGACGAGCTGTTCGGCGTGACTACCCCGTCCGCCGGCGAGTAGATCCCTCCCGCCCACGCATTCTTCGCATGCACGATCCGCACGACGACGCGCCCGCGGCCGGCTCCCGCCTCTGGACGGTGATCCTGGCCGGGGGCGTGGGCTCGCGCTTCTGGCCGGTGAGCACCCCGCGCCGCCCCAAGCAGCTCCTCCCGCTGGCCACCGGGAACGCGCTCATCCGCGACACGGTCGACCGGATCGCGCCGCTGGTGCCCCACGAGCGGCTCCGCGTCCTCACCGGCGCGCACCTGGCCGATCCCATCCTCTCGGCGCTCCCCGAGCTGGGCCCCGGAAATCTCCTCCTGGAGCCCCGCGCGGCGGGGACGGCGCCGGTGCTGGCGTGGGCGGCCGCCGAGCTGGAGCGGCGCGACCCCGACGCGGTCATGGTCTCCCTCCACTCCGACCACGTCATCCACCCCCCCGAGGCCTTCCGCGCGCTCATCGCCCGCGCGGCGGCGCTGGCGTCGGAGACGGGGCGCCTCTTCACCATCGGCGCCGTCCCCGACCGCCCCGAGACGGGGTACGGCTACATCCGCGTCGGCGCCGAGCTCGCGCCGCTGGAGGGCGACCGCGGCGACGAGCCGAAGGGGTACGAGGTCGCCCGCTTCGTCGAGAAGCCCGACCGCGCCACCGCCGAGGAGTACGTCGCCTCGGGCGAGTACCTGTGGAACACGGGGCTCTTCGTCTGGCGCGCCGCCGACCTCCTCGCCGAGATGGAGCGCGTCTCCCCCGAGCTGGCCGAGCTCGTCCCCATCGTCCGCGCGGGGGGCACCGACGAGTTCTTCCGCCGCGCCCCCACCCTCGCCATCGACCACGCCGTGCTGGAGCGGTCGGGCAGGGTCGGCGTCGTCCGCGCCACCTTCGCGTGGGACGACGTGGGCGCCTGGGACGCCGTGGCCCGGACGCGGGGCGGCGACGACGCCGGGAACTGCGTCCTGGGCGAGGGCTACGCCGTCGAGAGCCGGGGGACGACGATCTACGCCGACGGCGGTCCGGTCGTTGCGTTCGGCGTCGACGACCTGGTGATCGTCCGCACCGGCGGCGTGACGTTCGTCGCCCACCGCGACCGCGCCCCCGACCTCAAGACCCTGCTGTCGGCGCTGCCGGAGTCGCTGCGGACGCTGGAATGAAGTGCGTGAGTGCGTGAGTGCGGAAGTGCGTGAGCAGACGGTGGGAGACTCACGCATCACCGCGACCAGCGCACTCACGCACTAACGCACTCACGCACTCTGGCCATGCCCAACCTCTCCATCGTCCTCTTCGACGACGCCGTCTCGCGGAAGTGGGAGCCGTTCGCGCTCACCCGGCCGGGGGGCGAGCTCCTCTTCGGCGCCTTCACCTTCCACGCGCGCGCCGAGCGGGTCTTCGGCGGGCGGTGCGCGGCGCACCTGGGCCCCGCGCACCTGGCGGGGTTCGAGGAGCCCGGCGCGGCGCCGGTCCTCCCGTACGACGCGCCGCCGTCCGGGGGCGAGCGCGTCTTCCTGAGCGCGCGCGCCGTCCCCGCGTGGGGGAGCGGCGACGAGTGGCGGGCGAAGCGCGGGGGGGCGGGGCCGCTCCTGATCGGCGACGAGGTGGTGGGGTGGTACGCCCCCGAGGGGACCCCCGCGCCCGACGCCGACTTCTTCGCGGCGCCGAGCATGGGGGCCGACCGCACGGGCGCCGTCCAGCTGGAGGGGAAGATCCTGGAGCGGGTGTGGGAGCTGATGAGCGGGAGCGCGGCGCAGGTGGCCGACGACGTCGCCGCGTGCTTCCCCGGCGCCACGACGCCGCCCCTCCCCGCCGGGGCGCACCACTTCGGCGAGCACCCGGTGGTCGTCGGCCCCGGCGCGCGGATCGAGCCGGCGGTCGTCTTCGACACCACGGCGGGGCCGGTCTGGCTCGACGAGGGCGCGCACGTGAAGGCGTTCACCCGGCTGGCGGGGCCCGCGTACGTGGGGCGGAAGTCGATCGTCCTAGGCGGGACGGTGGAGGGGGTGTCGATCGGGCCCGTCTGCCGCATCCGGGGCGAGTTCGCGCAGAGCGTCTGCCTGGGGTGGGTCAACAAGGCGCACGACGGGCACATCGGCCACGCCTACCTGGGCGCCTGGGTCAACCTGGGGGCCGAGACCACCAACAGCGACCTCAAGAACAACTACGGCACCGTCCGCCTCTGGACTCCCGAGGGCGACACCGACACCGGCGAGATGAAGGTGGGGTGCTTCCTCGGCGACCACGTGAAGACGGGGATCGGGATGCTCCTGAACACCGGCACCGTCGTCGGCGCGGGGAGCATGCTCTACGGGGCCGACCTCCCGCCCAAGTACGTCCCCCCCTTCAGCTGGGGAACCGGCGAGGACCTTTCGGCGTACCGGGTGGAGAAGTTCCTCGAGACCGCCGAGCGCGCCATGTCGCGCCGCAGCGTGCCTTTGGGCGAAGGCGCGCGCCGCCAGCTCCAGGCCGCCTGGGAGCGCGGGCGTGGCGGCTCGTGACCCGTCCCATGGCCGCGTCCGGCGACCCTCCATCGCAGTAGAAAGCAGGTCCCCCCTTGCGCGTGACGGTCCTGGGAAGCGGCAGCCGCGGCAACGCCGTCCTCGTGGAGTCGGACGGCGTCCGGCTCCTCGTGGACGCCGGCTTCAGCGGGCGCGACCTGGAGCGGCGCCTCGCCGAGTCCGGTATCGACCCCGCGACGCTCACGGCCCTCCTCGTCACCCACGACCACTCCGACCACACCCGCGGGATGGGCGTGGCCGCGCGCCGCTGGGGGATCCCCCTCTACCTCACCGAGCCCACGCGCCGCGTCTGCCAGTCGCTGCTGGACGGCACGGAGGAGGTGCGCCTCTACACCAGCGCCCACCCGGTGGAGGTGGGCGGCCTCGTCGTCACCCCCTTCCTCACCGTCCACGACGCGGTGGACCCGGTGGCGGTGACGGTCACCGAGGCGGCGACGGGGGAGAAGCTGGGGATCGCCACCGACCTGGGGCGCGCGACCGCCACCGTCCGCGCGGCGCTCCGCGGGTGCCACGTCCTGGTGCTGGAGAGCAACCACGACGAGATCCTCCTCCGCGAGAGCCACTACCCGTGGTCGGTGAAGGCGCGGATCGGGGGGAGCCACGGGCACCTCTCCAACCGCGCCGCCGCCGAGCTGGTCCGCGAGCTCCACCACGACGACCTCTGCGCCGTCGTCCTGGCGCACCTCAGCGAGAACGCCAACGACCCCGGCCTCGCCCACGACGTCGTCGGCGAGTCGCTCTCACGCCTCCGCTACGCCGGCTCCCTCGACGTCGCCGGCCAGGAGCGGCCCATGGAGACCATCGACGTCACCCGCGCCCGCAAGCTCCGCCTCCCGCCGCAGACGACGCTCTTCTGAACGGCTGAAAGACGAGTCCGTCCGAAGAGGGTCGATCGAGAGAACCCCCCGGCCTGTCATTCCGAACGAGGAACGAGTGAGGAATCTACTCGCCTCGCCAGGGGGACTGGCTTCCGGCGCGGATCTCTCCGCAACACCCCGTGATCCGGATCTGGCATCCGGACCATCCGGATCGAGTGTGATCTCGTCCGGCCGCTCATGCCGGGCGTACACGCGAGAGGGGCCGCATCCACGTGGTGCGGCCCCTCTTGGCGTCGTCCGATCCGCCATCACAGCCCCTAATCGGCCAGCGGTGGGCGATAAAATCCTTGCTCGGCCGCGAATCTCCGCCCTACATTGCGCCCGCCGGAGATAATACGCCACGTTTTTAAGCACGCCCGCATCCCTACCGGTCTTCCCGCGCGCGTCACGGCCCCTCCGACACACCTTCCCGCGACACCGGCAGTCCCACCTCACAGACCGGAGCCCCATCCCATGCACCCAGCCGTACCCCGCGGTGCGTCCACGCTGTTCCTGGGCGCCACCCTCGCCGCGACGCTCGTCGCCCTCGTCGTCGGATGCTCGAACGACGACGACGGCGCGGGCGGCAAGAACACGCCGTCCGCCGCGCAGGTGGCCAACGGCGGTGCCGGCACCGTGACGCCGGTGCCCCTCGCCATGCCGGGATTCCCCGTGGACAGCGCCACGATCAACGGGTGGATCAACAACCCGGCGGGTCCGGACTCCGCGCAGATCCGCGCCCACGCGTGGGCCATCTGGGCGGGGCTGACGCAGCGCACCTCCCAGATGGTCGACTCCGACTCGCTCCCGGTCTACGAGACGTGGCCCAACGCGGCGCAGGTCTTCGACTCGGTGCCCCCCGCGGCGGCGTCGGGCACGGCCCAGACCCTGGTGCGGGACCTCCACGTGCCGCGCCAGTTCGGACACTCGCAGGTGGCGCAGGTGCGCGCGCGCCGCACCGGGGCGCGCGAGGGGCTGTCGCTCCCCAACCCGGGCGTGCGATCCGACAGCGCGCTGGTGATGGTGACGGTGAGCTACAACACCGCGGCCGAGTCGCACATCTGGCAGAACGGCTATTACCAGCAGTCCACCCTGGACTCGCTGAACAAATACTTCGACACGACCAGCACCCCGACCCCGGTCGCCAATCGCAACATCGTCGCGTTCCCCAACAACGCCGTCGCGCTCAAGCCCACGTACCTCCCCGTGGCCGCCGACGGGCTCACCGTGCTCCCGTACTGGGCCGGGCCGCTGGCGTCCACCGACACGGCGATGCCCGACATCAACACCTGGACGCAGTGCGTGGCCGTCGACCCCACGAACCAGCGGGTGGGCCAAACCGTGTCGGTGAAGTGCAATACGCAGGATGGGGTGCAGGCCGTGGTGGTGGGGCTGGACCAGTTCTACAGCTTCACGCTCGACACGGCCGAGGCCGTGGCCTTCTACCAGGGGGGCGCCGGGACCATGCAGGTGAACCGGGACACCTGGCGGGGAACGGACTCGGTCACGGCGGGCGACTACGGCGTGCTGGTGGCCATGCACGTGACCACCAAGGAGATCAGCAACTGGACCTGGCAGACCTTCTGGTGGACGCCGAACTGGCAGCAGAACCCGCTGGCGAACGACCAGCCGGCCACCGTGACGGGCGCCTTCCAGAACTACGCGATGAAGACGGCCTACTACATGACGGTCCCGAACGGCCCCGCCCAGGGGCAGAACGAGGTGACCTTCAACCCGTACCTCGAGCCCGACCTGGCGCCGCAGGGCAAGTTGTCGAACTGCATGACCTGCCACCGCGCGGCCATCTGGAACACGAACCAGCCGTACTCCAAGTTCTTCGGCAACCTGAGCCCGTCGGACCCGTACTTCAACGGCGTCACCAAGGTCGACTTCCTCTGGAGCATCCCGGGGAACGCGGTCGCGTCGACACAGTGACGGAATCGCTGGAAGGCACGGAAGGGTGCGTCCTCCGTGCCTTCCGCGCGGAGCAGGCGTGAACGACGAAGGGCGGCCCCTCTCCGGGAGCCGCCCTTCGTCATTCTTCCGATCTTCGAGCCCGCGGCGGACTCAGGCCGCGGCGCCTTCCTCGCGCTTCTTGCAGTCGAGGCAGTAGCGGGCGTGCGGGAGGGCCTCCAGGCGCTCGAAGGGGATCTCGTTGCCGCAGCCGTGGCAGACGCCGAACTGCTCCGGGTCGTTGTACAGGCGGCGGAGCGCCTCCTCGACGCGGTAGAGGTAGCGCCCCTCCTTGCTGGCGAAGAGGAAGCTCTTCTCGCGCTCCATGGCGTCGGTACCCTGGTCGGCCATGTGGAACGAATAGGAGGAGAGGTCCGCGTCCGACGACTCGCGCGTGAGCTTCGACTGCTCCTGGAAACGGCCGAGCGACCGCAGGGTCTTGTCGCGCTCCCGCAGGAGCAGACGCTCGATGGTATCGAGCTGAGTCCGATCCATTCTGTGTCTCGCTGCTGGGTGTTGCAGAGTGGTCGACGCGGGGCGTGGAAGCCGCGGGGCAGGAAGGGACCTTGTGGCGCCGCCCGCAAGTTCGGGGGAACCCCGTAAGATAATGGATTCCCGACCTTTAGTACACCCCGGGAGAGGAAAAGTGCGTGAGTGCGGAAGTGCGTGAGTGCGCTTGGTCTTCCGTCGAGAGCAGGCGCCCGGCGCGCGGCCCACGCACTAACGCACTAACGCACTAACGCACTGGGGTTCAACCGAGAAGCTGCTCGATCTTCCGGACGACGTCGTTCCCGTTGGCCCACAGCATCAGCCCGACGACGATGATGAGGCCCACGTGCGAGAGGCGGATCCGCGTCTCCACCGAGAGCGGGCGGCCGCGCACGGCCTCGATGGCCAGGAACATCAGGTGCCCGCCGTCGAGGATGGGGATCGGGAGGAGGTTGAGCACCGCCAGGTTCACCGAGAAGAGCGCCATGAAGATCAGGAAGCTCTCCATCCCCTGCCGCGCGCTCTCGGCCGACGCCTCGCCGATGGTGAGGAGCCCGCCCATGTTCCGCGCCGAGATCTCGCCGGTGACCAGCTGCTTCAGCGTCCGGGCGATGTACGCCGTCGTCGCCCACGTCCCCGTCGCCCCCAGCGCCAGCGCCTCGCCGGGGCCCACCCGGCGGTGCTGCACCGGGAGCGCCGGCGCCCCCGCCCCCAGCCGCCCCACCCGCACCGTCTCCCCCGCCGCGTCCCGCCCGTCGACCGCCTCGGGGGTCGCCGTCACGGGGAGGCGCGCGCCGCCGCGCTCGACCACCAGCGGGAGGGCCCGCCCGGGGCTCCCCCGGATGGCGCCCACCAGGTCGTTCCAGTCGCGGACCGGCTTCCCCGCCGCCTCCACCACCCGGTCGCCCACCTTCAGCCCCGCGCGCGCCGCCGGAGAGCCGCCCTCCACCTGCGAGATCACCGGGGGGCGCACCGGCTGCAGCGCCGTCATCAGCGCCACCCGCGCCTCCTGGTCCGCGGGGAGGTCGAGCGTCACCGGGGGGGCGTTCTCGAGGCGGAGCTCCACCGGCCCCGCCGGCGCCGTCCCCAGCGCCCGCAGCAGCGCCTCCCAGTCGGCCACCGGCTCCCCGCCCACCGCCGTCACCCGCGCGCCGTAGGGGATCGGCGCCACGAGCGCCGCCACCTCCGGCGCGGTCGAGGGGTCGGCCCCGGCCACCCGGGTGATGGGGTGGCGCGTCTCGCCGTAGGCCAGCGCCACCACCGCGTAGACCAGGATGGCGAAGAGGAAGTTGAGGATCACCCCCGCCGAGATCACCCACGCCCGCGCCCAGAGCGGCTTGGCGTCGAAGGTCCGCTCGGGGTCGACCGGCTCCTCGGGGGCCACCCCCTCCAGCGCGGTGGCGGCCTCGTCGTCCTCCATCCCCGCCATCTTCACGTAGCCGCCCAGGGGGATGGCCGAGACGACGAAGTCGGTCTCGCCCCACTTGAACCCCCAGAGGCGCTTCCCGAACCCCAGCGAGAAGCGCGGCACCGCGATCCCCACCGACTTGGCCGCGATGAAGTGGCCGAACTCGTGGACCGTGATCAGGACCGAGAGGACGATCAGCAGCGAGATTACGAAGAGCACGTCACCCGACTCCGCAGAAGGTTTCCGCCGTCCGCCGCGCCCACGCGTCGGCCGCCAGGACGTCGTCCAGCGACCCCGCCGCCCCGCCCGGCCACCGCGAGAGCGTCTCCTCGACGACCCCCGCCAGCGCCCCGAACGGGAAGCGCCCCTCCAGGAAGCGCGCCACCGCCACCTCGTTGGCGGCGTTGAAGACCGCGGGGGCCGTCCCGCCCCGCCGCCCCGCCTCCACCCCCAGCCCGAAGGCCGGGAAGCACGCGTCGCGCACCGGCTCGAAGGTCAGCGCCCCCGCCGCCACGGGGTCGAAGCGGCGGCACTCGTAGGGGAGGCGCTCGGGGTGCGCCAGCGCGTAGAGGACGGGGAGCTCCATGGTGGGGAACCCCATCTGCGCCAGCACCGACCCGTCTACCATCTCCACCATGCTGTGCACGATCGACTGCGGGTGCACCACCGCCTCGATCCGGTCGTACCCGACGCCGAAGAGGAAGTGCGCCTCGATCACCTCCAGCGCCTTGTTCGCCAGCGTCGCCGAGTCGATGGTGATCTTGGCCCCCATCTCCCAGGTGGGGTGCCGGAGGGCGTCGGCCGGGCCGGCTTCCGCCAGCCGCTCCGGGCTCCAGTCGCGGAAGGGGCCCCCCGAGGCCGTCAGCACGATCCGCCGCACGTCGCCGGCCGCGGCGCCCGCCAGGCACTGGAAGACGGCGCTGTGCTCGCTGTCGACCGGGAGGAGCTCTCCCCCGCCCCGCCGCGCGGCCTCCAGGACCAGCGGCCCGCCGCAGACCAGCGACTCCTTGTTGGCGAGCGCCACCCGCTTCCCCGCCTCCAGCGCGGCCAGCGTGGGCTCGAGCCCCGCCGCCCCCACCAGCGCGTTCAGGACGATGTCGGCGTCCGGGTGCGTGGCCGCCTCCAGGAGCGCCTGCCGCCCGGTGCGCCACTCGGTCCCCCGCCCCTCGGCGCCGTCCGGGACCGGCCCGTCGGCGACGACGGCCAGCGCGGGGCGGTGGCGGCCGGCGAGGCGGAGGAGGGCGTCGCCGCTCCGGTGGGCGGTGAGCGCCACCGCGCGGAAGCGGTCCGGGTGCTGCGCCAGCACCGCCAGCGCGCTCTTGCCGATGGAGCCGGTGGCCCCGAGGATGGCGACTCCCTTCACGCGCCGCTCACGGGCCCACGACCAGGCGGAAGAAGGCGTACGCCAGCGGGAGGGTGAAGAAGAGCGAGTCGAAGCGGTCGAGCGCCCCCCCGTGCCCGGGGAGGAGCCGCCCCGAGTCCTTGACTCCCACGTCGCGCTTGAACAGCGACTCCGCCAGGTCGCCCACCTGCGCCGCCACCGAGACCAGGAGCCCGAAGAGGAGCGCCTCGGCCACCCCGATCCGGTAGGTGCCGAAGCGCGCGAGCAGGAAGGCATACCCCACCGCCACCAGCGGAGTGCCGATCACCGCCCCCAGCGACCCCTCCACCGTCTTCCCCGGGCTCACCTTCGGGATCAGCTTCCGCCGCCCCCACCTCCGCCCGGCGAAGTAGGCGAAGGTGTCGCTGAGCCAGGTGAGGGCGACGGGGAAGAAGAGGATCAGCGTCCCCTGGAGGGCGCTCTCGGTCCCCGGGAGGTGGCGGAGGAAGAGGGCGAAGACGAGGAGCGCGGGGTAGACGGCGCCCAGCACCGTGACCGCCACCGAGAGGAGGGGCTCCCCCTCCTTCCCCCGCATCCAGATGGCCGCGGTGAGCGTCGCCAGGAGGAGCGCCGCCACCAGCGCGCCGGGGACGGGGGTGTCGAGCCCCCGCGAGGGATCGAGCCCCCCGGCGAGGACCAGGAGCCCCGCGCCGCCCACGCCCAGCGCGTCGAGGGCGAAGGCGCGCTTGAGCTCGGCCATGCGGAAGAGCTCGCGGGTGGCGAGGACGGCGCAGGCGGCCAGGAAGGCGGCCAGGAGCCAGCCGCCCACGTACATGGCGCCCAGCGCGATGGGGATGCCCACCGCGGCCACCGCGGTGCGCGTCGCGGTCTCCGATCGCGCCAAGGGACGTTTCTCCGTGAGGTCAGGTCGCCAGCACGCGGCCGAATCGCCGCTCGCGCCGCTGGAACTCGAGGAGGGCGGCGAAGAAGTGCTCGCGGGTGAAGTCCGGCCAGAGGACGGGGGTCACGTGGAGCTCGGTGTAGGCGAGCTGCCAGAGCATGAAGTTGGAGATCCGCATTTCGCCCGAGGTGCGGATGAGGAGGTCCGGGTCGGGGTCGGCGGCGGTGTAGAGGTGCTCGGCGAAGAGGGCCTCGTCGATCTCGCCCGGCATCAGCGTCCCCTCGCGGACGCGCTCGGCCAGGTGGCGCGCGGCGCGGGCGATCTCGTCGCGCCCGCCGTAGCTGATTGCGAGGTTGAGCTTGAGCCCGGTCCCCCCGCGGGTGTGCTCGACGACGCCATCGATGGCCGCGCGGGTGCGCGGCCCCAGCCGCGAGAGGTCGCCGATGCAGTGGACCTCGACCCCCCGCTCCTTCAGCTCCTTCCGCTCGCGGCGGACGTAAAGCTCCAGGAGCGACATCAGCGCCGACACCTCGGCCGGGGGGCGGTGCCAGTTCTCCTGCGAGAAGGCGAAGAGCGTGAGCACCTCCACCCCCGCGTCGCCCGCGGCCTCGATCGCCGCGCGGACGGCCTTCATCCCCGCGCGGTGCCCGAACTCGCGGGGGCGGCCGCGCTCGCGCGCCCACCGCCCGTTCCCGTCCATGATGACGGCCACGTGGCGGGGGACGCCCCCGTTGAGTCGGATCTGCTGCAGGAGATCGGAAGACATTCGGTGAAGTATGGACCGCCCGGCGCGGTTTGTCAAAGCAAGCCCTTGGCCCCGCCAACGCCCCCAAACGCCGCCGGAGGCGCGCGGCCCCGCCGCCCGCCCCCGGCTGTACAATCCCGATGCAAGAACCGCGTCGCGGGGCGGCGAAGGACCTCGCCGCGCGCGGACGGACCCCGAACAGCGTGATCGGGGGCTCGATGCGGCGACCGGCGGCGGATGCGCGCGCCGGCATCGTCGGCCCTCACCCCCCGGCCCCCTCTCCCAACCCCTGGGAGAGGGGGAGAACCGCACGGCGCGCGCGACGAGCGCCGCCGCGAGCGGACGGAAGGGGAGGAAGCGGTTAGTCCCCAAAAACTGGGCGGAGGGAGACTCGCCGGGTGGGGTTTCCGGCGAGGCTCACTCCGCGGGCGGGGAGACCCACAGCAGTATCGTGGGGCTCACCGCCCCCGCGGAGGAGACCGCCGGACAGGGGTATCGTCCGGCGGGCTCCGGAGCGGCACCGCAGCCGAGGAAACGCGCTCCACGAACCCCGACGGAAGCCGAGCGGAGGTCAGACCTCCATCACCTCGGCTTCCTTGTGCTTCAGCACTTCCTCGATCTTCGCGATGAACCCGTCGGTGAGCTTCTGCACCTCGCCCTGCTCGCGGCGGATGTCGTCCTCCGAGAGCCCCTCGTCCTTCTGCCGGTGCTTGATCTCGTCGTTCGCCTCCTTGCGCGCCTGGCGGACGGCGACGCGCCCCTCCTCGGCGAGCTTGTGGAGGAGCCGGACGTACTCCTTGCGGCGCTCCTCGGTCAGCGGCGGGATCGGGATGCGGATGAGCTGCCCGTCGTTGGACGGGTTGAGCCCGAGGTCCGACTCGCGGAGCGCCCGCTCGATGTCCTTCACGAGGCCGCGGTCCCACGGCTGTACGGTGAGGAGCCGCGGCTCCGGCGCCGCCACCGTCCCCACCTGGTTGAGCGGGACCCGCGACCCGTACGCCTCGACGCGCACGGTGTCGAGGAGGGCCGGCGAGGCCTTCCCGGTCCGGACGCTCGCGAACTCGCGGCGCAGCGCCTCGAGGGCGCCCTCCATCCGCTGCTTGGCTTTGTTCAGGGTCGGCATGGTCGTCAGTGATCGAGTGAGAAGGAGGCCCTTGCGTGCCGAGTCCTAAGTCCTGAGTCCTGAGTGCCGAGTCCTGAGCCCCGAACACTCAGGACTCAGGACTTGGGACTGAGGACTTCTTCCCTACGTGTGCACCAGCGTCCCCACGCGCTCGCCCTGCACCACCCGGGCGACCGCGCGCTCGCCGTCGAGGTTGAGGACGACGACCGGGATGTCGTTCTCCTTGCAGAGCGAGAGCGCGGCCGCGTCCATCACCCCCAGCTCGCGCGAGAGGGCGTCGAGGAAGGAGATCTCGGGGATGAACTGGGCCGTGGGGTCCTTGTGCGGGTCGGCCGTGAAGACCCCGTCGACCTTGGTGGCCTTGATGATGACGTCGGCCTCGATCTCGATCCCGCGCAGCACCGCGGCGCTGTCGGTCGAGAAGTACGGGTTCCCCGTCCCCCCGGCGAAGATCACCACCCGCCCCTTCTCGAGGTGGCGGATGGCGCGGCGGCGGATGTACGGCTCCGCCAGCTGCTCCATGCGGATGGCGGTCAGCACGCGCGTGTCGACCTGCTTGCGCTCCAGCCAGTCCTGGAGCGCGAGCGCGTTGATGACCGTGGCGAGCATCCCCATGTAGTCGGCGTTGACGCGGTCCATCCCCTGCTGGGAGGCCAGCGTCCCGCGGACGATGTTCCCCCCGCCGATGACCAGCCCCAGCGAGACCCCCATCTCGTGGACGTGGCGGATCTCGTCGGTGAGCCGGTCGACCACCGGCGGGGAGATGCCGAACTTCTGGTCTCCGGCGAGGGCCTCGCCGGAGATCTTCAGCAGCACCCGGCGATACTTCAGGCCCTCGCCGGACCCGGCCTCGCCGGCGGCGCTCACTGCTCGCCGAGCGCGTAGCGGACGAACCGGCGCACCTCGATCTTCTCGCCGGTGCGGGCCGAGGCGTCGGTGACGAGCTGCCCGACGGTGATGTCGGGGTTCTTCACGAAGGGCTGCTCCAGGAGCGCCTGCTCGGCGAAGAACTTCTCCAGCTTGCCTTCCACGATCTTGTCCCAGATCTGCTCGGGCTTCCCGGACTCGCGCATCTGCTCGCGGTAGACGCCGCGCTCGCGCTCGACCAGCTCGGCCGCGAAGTCCTCGCGGCGGACCGCCACCGGCGCGGCCGCGGCGATGTGCATGGCGATGTCGCGGACCAGCTGCTGGAACTGCTCGTTGCGGGCCACGAAGTCGGTCTCGCACCCGACCTCCACCAGGACGCCGATCCGGCCGCCCATGTGGATGTAGGCGCCCACCGAGCCCTCCTTGGTCTCGCGCTCGGCGCGCTTGGCGGCCTTGGCGGCGCCGCGGGCGCGCAGCAGGTCGATCGCCTTCTCCATGTCGCCCCCCGCCTCGCCGAGGGCGGCCTTGCACTCCATCATCCCCGCGCCGGTGCGGTCGCGGAGGGTCTTCACGTCCTGGGCGGAAATCGTCGTCGTCATCGGTAATTCCCGGAGAAGGAGTTCGTCGTCTGCTCTATGTTCACGGGCCGCCCGGGGGCGGCTGAAAAAACGGGGCCACGAGCGCGTCTCGCGCCGGTGGCCCCGGAAAACGCTCCAGCCGTCGGCGCGGGTGCTTACGCCGGCTCGCCGCCCTCGTCGCCCCCGCCGATCACGTTGGCGATGGCGTCCGGACGCGGACGGCGCTTGCGGCGCGGGCGGCGGCCCTTGCCGCCGCGGTCGTCGCGGTCGGCCGGAGCGGCGGCGCCGGTCTCGGTGGAGTAGGTGGTGACCTCGGCCTCGTCGGCCTGGCGGCGGACCTCGGCCGGCATGGAGGCGCGGGCCTCCACGATGGCGTCGCTCATGGAGCCGGTGATGACGGTCACCGAGCGGATCGCGTCGTCGTTGCCGGCGATCGGAACGGTGAGGACGTCGGGGTCGGCGTTGGTGTCGGCGATGGCGATGACCGGGATACCGAGCTTGTTGGCCTCGGAGATCGCGATCTTCTCCTTCTTGGCGTCGACCACGAAGAGGGCGCCGGGGAGGCGGGCCATGTCCTTGACGCCCGCCAGGTACTTGTCGAGGCGCTCGCGCTCACGGTCGAGCATGAGGCGCTCCTTCTTGGTGTAGAAGTCGAAGGCGCCCTCCTCCTGCCCCCGCTCCAGCTCGCGGAGGCGGCGGATCTGCTTCTTGATCGTGGCGAAGTTGGTGAGCATCCCGCCCAGCCACCGCTCGGTGACGTGGAACGAGTTCGACCGCTCGGCCTCCGACTGGATCACCTGGCGGAGCTGCTTCTTCGTGCAGACGAAGAGGATCCGGTCGCCGCGCGAGACGACGTTCCGGACCAGCTCCTGCGCCAGCTCGATCTGCCGCAGCGTCTTCTTGAGGTCGATGATGTAGATGCCGTTGCGCTCCGCGAAGATGAACTTGCGCATCTTCGGGTTCCAACGGCTGGTCTGGTGCCCGAAATGGACACCGGCTTCCAGGAGCTCCTGGATGGAGGGCTGCGCCATCGTGCTGCTACCTCGGTGAGTTTGGTTGTCCCGGGCGCTCCCTTCGAGCGGCCCCGGCCTCCACCGCCGTCACCCGCCGCGTCCGACCGCATGAAGCGGCACCCGGACACCGCGTCGGGCGGTGTGTGAGATGTGCGGGCTTGAAAGCACGCGGGGGCCGGCGGACGCGGAGGTCCGCCGGCACCGCGCTCCAGCGCCCCCGCGTCCTAGCGCTTGGAGAACTGGAACCGCTTGCGGGCGCCCGGACGGCCGGGCTTCTTCCGCTCCACCTCGCGCGGGTCGCGCGTGAGGAGCTCCTCGGCGCGGAGCCGGGGGCGGAAGTCCTCGTTGACCTTCAGGAGGGCGCGGGCGACGCCGAGCTGGATGGCGTCGGCCTGGCCGCGGAGGCCCCCGCCGTTGACGGTCACCTTGACGTCGTACTGCCCCTCGGTCTCGGTGGCCGCGAGGGGGCGGATCGCCGACTGGCGCAGCACGTGCCGCGGCAGGTAGTCCTCGAGCGTGCGGCCGTTCACCTCCCACGTCCCGCTGCCGGGGCGGAGGTAGACGCGCGCGACCGAGGTCTTGCGGCGGCCGATGGCGTGAAACTGTTCGATGGCCATGCGTTGCGTGCCGGTCAGATGTTGAGGGTCTGCGGGTTCTGCGCCTGGTGCGGATGCTCCGCGCCGGCGTACACCTTGAGCTTCTGGCGCATCTGGCGGCCGAGCGCGTTCTTCGGGAGCATCCCCTTGACGGCGAGCTCGATCACGCGCTCCGGGTGCTTGGCCAGCATCTCCTTGAAGGGGATGAACTTCTCGTGGCCCATGTACCCGGTGTGCCGGAAGTACGTCTTCTGCTCTTCCTTGTTGCCGCTGAGCTGGACCTTGTCGGCGTTGACGACGATCACGTAGTCGCCGGTGTCCAGGTGCGGGGTGTACGTCGGCTTGTGCTTGCCGCGCAGGATGCGCGCGACCTCCGTGGCGACGCGCCCGAGGATCTTGCCCCCGGCGTCGACCACGAACCACTTGTGCTCGATCTCCCCCGCCTTGACCGAATACGTCTTCATGAGCCCACTCCGAGGCACGCTCCACCGCGCGCGCCACCGCCGGCCACGCGCCGGCATGCTGGATTGTAAGAAAAAATCACCGCCCCGGCGCACCCGAGGCGGACGAAGCGTGGTCGGGACAGACGAGTACGTTATCCGATCGTGGCCGTTCTGTCAAGCCGCAGACCTCGCGAGGCTCCGGTTCAAACGGAATTTACCCGGAGCCACTGCGAGGCGAGCGTGGCGTGGATCCCGAAGCGCGACTCGTCGATGAGCCGCTTGATCTTTTCGATCCGGACCTCGCTCCCGTCGTCCAGCTCCAGCGCGGACCGGGCCACGAAGCCGCAGTCGTGGACCGCGAACACGAGGGCCCGAAAGAGGTGCCTGATAGTCGCTGTCGAACGGGCAGTTGACGAAGACGCTCTCCTCGTGCCCCATGCCTCGGGCGGCCCGCCCCGGCGCGTGCTTCTTCCGGTCCTCCGCCGCCTCCCTCTCCAGGTACGCGTCGGCCTCTTCGCGGGTGAGCTCGCCATCCTCGACCATGGCACGGCGGATCACTTCGCGGGGGATGGTCGGCTCGAAGGGCGGGTGGAGGATGGTGCGGAAGGGCTTCTTCGTCGGTGGTCGGCTCCGAAGTGAGAAGGGTCCACGCACCACGATAAACCGCCCACTGCGCACAGGGAAGGGGGCAGGAAAAAGCGGCCAGCGGCGGATCGCGAAAAGAGCAGAGGCAGCGAGGAATCCCTCCGCTGCCTCCGCTTCTCCGCGTGACCGCTTTCCGTCAGACGCTCACTGCAGGAAGGTCTCGAGGAAGCGGGCGCGGGACTGGTGGCGGAGGCGGAGGAGCGCCTTCTCCTTGATCTGACGGACGCGCTCGCGGGTGATGCCGAAGCTCTCGCCGATCTGCTCGAGGGTCATCGGCTCGGTGTCGCCCAGGCCGAAGTAGAGGCGGAGCACCTTGGCCTCGCGCTCGGTGAGCGTCCCCAGCGCCTCGTCGATCGTGCGCTTGAGGGCGTGCTCGTAGACTTCGTCGTCGGGGCCGGGGGAGAACTGGTCGGAGAGGTAGTCGAGGAGCTGGCCGTCCTCGCCGGGGACCAGGGGGGCGTCGAGGGAGAGGTAGACCTGGGACATCGCCAGCGCGTGGCTGATCTCGTCTTCGGGCACCTCCAGCTCGGAGGCGATCTCCTGGAGGGTGGGCTCGCGCCCCAGCTCCTGCGTCATCGCCGAGGAGCGCCGCCCGATCCGGTGCACCGCCCCGGCGCGCGAGAGGGGGACGCGGACGATGCGCGACTGCTCGGCGAGGGCCTGGAGGATGGCCTGGCGGATCCACCACACCGCGTAGGAGATGAACTTGATCCCCTTGGTCTCGTCGAACTTCTTGGCCGCGCGGATCAGCCCGATGTTCCCCTCGTTGATCAGGTCGGCGAGCGAGACGCCCTGGTTCTGGTACTTCTTGGCGACCGCCACCACGAACCGCAGGTTCGACCTCACCAGCGTCTCCAGCGCCTCCGTGTCGCCCTCGCGGATGCGGGAGGCCAGCCGGCCCTCCTCGCCCCGGTCGATGAGCGGATAGGCGCTGATCTCGCGCAGGTACTGGTCGAGCGACTCGGACTCCGACGTGATCTTCTTGGGGGGGCTGAACGTCATGAGGTGCTCCGAGGTTCGGAAGCGGCGGACGGCGGTGAAGCCGGGAGGGTCTCCGGGAGGAGCGCCGGGCGATGCGCGCCTGAGAGCGCGCCCTGGGCCCGGGGCCGCCGTGTGATCGGCGGAAGAGTGGCGGGAACGGGGTTTCCTCCGGGACCGGAGTCCACGGGTGGAGTATCGCAGGGTGTTCCCGCGGTTGTCAACCCCTCGCGGGAACATTTTTCGACGCCCGCAATGACGTGTGTCACCTTCGGTTAACGCTCCGTCCACCGTTCCCGACGGCGACACTTCGGACACGCCCCGCACGCCGCGTGTCCCAAAGGAGCGGGCCCCGTCCGGCACCCCGGGGAGGGGCGCGGACCGGGGCCCGTCGCGCGTGTCTTTCGGTGTCGCTCCGCCGTCAGCGGATCAGGCTCCCGATCCGGGCCCAGCGGACGCCGGTGATCCAGGGGAAGGGCTCGGCGAGGTCGCGCTCGAACGAGTAGTAGACGAACATCGGGCGCCCCTTCACCGCGGCCGCGTCGAGGAACCCCCACCAGCGCGAGTCCTCGGAGTTGTCGCGGTTGTCGCCCAGGGTGAAGAACTTCCCCGCGGGGACGACGATCGGCCCCCAGTTGTCGCGCGAGGGCCGGTAGGCGCGCAGCGAGCGCGGGCGCTCGACCAGGTGCTCGACCTGCCACATCATCCGCTCGTCGGCGGGGTCGCTCAAGGGGTCGACGTGGCGGACGAAGGTCTCGACCTGCGCCTCGCCGTTGAGGTAGAGGATCTTGTCCTCCATCTGCAGCGTGTCGCCGCCGACGCCGACGATCCGCTTGACGTAGTTGCGGTGCGGGTCGTGGGGCGGGAGGAAGACGACGACGTCGCCCCGCCGCGGCTCGGCGAAGGCGGGGAGCCGGGTGTGGGTGATGGGGAGCTCGGCCCCGTAGACGGCCTTGTTGACGAGGAGGAAGTCGCCGACGAGGAGGGTCCCCTCCATGGAGCCGGTGGGGATCTTGAAGGCCTCGAAGGCGAAGGTGCGGATGACGAGGAAGAGGACGATGGCGGTGCTGATCGCCTTGACCCACTCCCACATCCACCGCCCGGTCGACATCGACCCGCGCGCCGCGTCGGCCGTCTTGCGGCGCTCGTCGTCGATCCGCTCGGCGGAGACGCGCGGCCGGAAGGGCTCGGCCGGGAGCTCGGCGCGGAAGTCGTCCATCATGGAGTTCACGCGGGGGTGCGGGTCGTGCGGGCGCTTGGGGAGGCGGGCCGCTCGGAAGTGCGTACACGCAAAGCGGGTACCCGTTCCGAACGATAAAACCGAAGTGCGTGAGTGGGGAAGTACGTGAGTGCGTGAGTGCGTGAGTGCGTGAGTGCGGAAGTGCGGAAGTGCGGAAGTGCGGAAGTGCGGAAGTGCGGAAGTGCGGAACGGCGACGGCCGCTCCGCACTTCGACGTAACGCACTAACGCACTAACGCACTCAGTACGGCGCGCCGCTGTAGTTGTCGATCTGGGCGCGCTGGAGCTTACCGGAGTAGTCGAGGTAGCAGACCTTGGTCTCCGAGTAGAACTCGTACACTTCCCACCCGCCCTCGCGGTGGCCGTTCCCCGTCTGCTTCACGCCGCCGAAGGGGAGGTGGGCCTCGGCGCCGATGGTGGGGGCGTTGACGTAGGTGATCCCGTTGTCGAGGTCCTGGAAGGCGCGGAAGGAGGCCACGGCGTCGCGGGTGTAGAGCGACGAGCTGAGGCCGTACTTCACCTCGTTGTTGATCCGGATCGCCTCGTCGAGCTCGCCGAAGCGGATCACCGAGAGGACGGGGCCGAAGATCTCCTCGGTGGCCAGCCGCGAGCCGGGCTTGACGTCGGTGAAGATGGTGGGCTGGAAGAAGAAGCCGTCGTCCACCCCCTCGCCCGTGGGGCGCTCGCCGCCGAGGGCGAGGGTGGCCTCCTGGCGGCCGATCTCGACGTACGACTCGACCTTCTTCCGCGAGGCGTCGTGGATCAGGGGGCCGACGTCGACGCCGTCCTCGAGGCCGTAGCCGAGCTTGAGCCCCTTCGCGCGCTCCACCAGCCGCTCGACGAAGCGGTCGTGGATCTCGTCCTGGAGGAGGAGGCGGCTGGTGGCGGTGCACCGCTGGCCGGTGGTGCCGAAGGCGCCCCAGAGGACGCCGTCGAGCGCCAGGTCGAGGTCGGCGTCGGCGAGGACGATCTGGGCGTTCTTCCCGCCCATCTCCAGCGAGAGCCGCTTGTGCATCCGCCCGCACGTCTGGCCGATCAGCGACCCGGTCTCGGTCGACCCGGTGAAGGAGATGACGGGGATGTCCGGGTGCTCGACGATGGCGGCGCCCACTTCCTCGCCCAGGCCGTGGACGAGGTTGACGACGCCCTTCGGCACCCCGGCCTCCTCGAGGATCTCGACGAGGAGGGAGACGGTGTGGGGGACGTCCTCGGCGGGCTTGATGACCACCGTGTTCCCGCAGACCAGCGCCGGGAACATCTTCCAGGTGGGGATGGCGAGCGGGAAGTTGAAGGGGGTGACGAGCCCGCAGACGCCGATGGGGCGGCGGACGCTCATCGCCCACTTGTTGCGCAGCTCCGACGGGACGGTGTGGCCGAAGAGGCGCCGCCCCTCGACGCCGGCGTAGTAGGCGGTGTCGATCCCCTCCTGCACGTCGCCGCGGGTCTCGGTGAGGACCTTCCCCATCTCGCGGGTGGCGGCCTTCGCGACCTCGTCCTTGCGCGCGGTCAGCAGGTCGCCGACGCGGCGGAGGATGTCGCCGCGGGCGGGGGCCGGGGTGCGGCTCCACTCGGGGAAGGCGGCCTTCGCGGCGGCGACGGCGCGGTCGACGTCCTCGCGCCCCGAGCGGGGCCAGAGGCCGATCAGGTCGGACTGCTTCGCCGGGTTGCGGTTCTCGAAGTATTCGCCCGTCGACGGCTCGACCCACCTGCCGTCGATGAAGTTCTTGAACTTGTCCGCCATCTCTCGCGTCTTCTTCTGTCGAGGGGTGGTCACGTGGGTGCGATCGTTCGCGGTGAGGGGCGCCAATCTACACCCCCGGCCCCCGCGGCGCCAACCGGCCGCGCGCGGCGCACGGCAGCGGCGCTTTCGGGCCGTTCCCCGCGCCGGCCGCGGGGGGGCGCCGATCCGGAACAGGTGTTGACACGGTGGCGGATAAGGTGTGACAATGGAAGCGCTTCCCCGCGCCGGCCGTCCTCCGCCCTCCCCGCCCCGCTCCCGGGCGGCCGCCGCGCCGTGTCCGCGTCCACTCACCCGGAAGGGCCCGATGAACGCACCGCTCCGCCGCGCCGGTCTCGTCCTCGGAACGCTCGCCGCCGCCTGGCTGGCCGCCGCCTGCGCCGACTCCGCCACCGCCCCTGCCGCCGCCGCCCCCTCCGCGTACGCGACGCCCATCGAGCCAGAGGACTCGGTGTGCTCGGGGTACGGGTGCGAGCCCACCGGGGGGATCGGGTACGAGTGCTTCGAGTACGACCCCGCCACGCAGACCGAGTACGTCTGCACCGACGACCCCGACCCGCGCGAGAAGGGGCTCGTCCCGTCGACGACGATCGACACGACGCTCTGGATTCGCGACTGACCTCCGGCCGCGCCGGTCGATTCGTCAGCCCGGACTGGAAGCACGCCGCCCTCCGCGTGGAACGTCCACGCGGA
>DATACF010000783.1:0-13465 GCA_036259235.1 Longimicrobium sp.
TCTTCCGACTGCAGCTTCACCACGTGGAGTTTGCGCATGTCGGGCTCCTGTTCGAGGAAAGTGAACGAAGAGCACGAAGATACCCGCCACTTCCACAGAGGTCTACAAGTAGGAAACGATACTACCGTTTCCAACGGCGCGGAGCCCCTGGCGGACTCCAGGTTCGCCCGTCTACGTCGCGGATCGCGATCCCCTTCGCATTCCCCTCCGCCAGGGTCTCCGCCCTCCGGGCCCGCATCCCTCATGCAACGGCGCTTCAACGGCGAACTTCGATCCGGATCGACGAGCCTCCGCCGCATGCCTCGAGCTCCGCGCGCCCGCTGGCCCGCCGCGCCCACAACCCAATGTAGTCACGCGATTTATCGCGCCCGCGGAGCCATCCTCGCGCCGCACCTCGCCCACTACACCGAGCCCGAAAGTCCCCCTCTCCCGGAACGGGGAGGGTGGCGAGCCTAAGCGAGCCAGGTGAGGGCCCCGCGCGGAGCTCGTCGACCCTCACCGCCTCCGATCACCTCCCCGACCCCGCCCCCGATCCCGCCGCCGTCCGCGCCGCCTCCTCCGCCCCCGCCCCGGCCGGCGTCCACACGTTGTTCGTCCGGTCCACGTCGGGGAAGACGTGGTCCGGGTCGATCTCCACGCGCGTCACCGCCCCCAGCGCGGGGAGCGTCAGCGAGGCGGTGCGCAGCCGGTCCACCGTCCAGAGCTCGATGGGGAGCTCGCCCTCGGTGGAGGTGCCGCCCTCGTACGTCACGCGCACCGTCGTCGGCACGGGGACGTCGCCGCGGTCGGCGAAGGTGACGCGCACGCCGCCGTTCACCTGCTCGACGCGGTCGACGGAGAGGTCGAGCACCCCCGTCTCGAACCACCACGGATACCAGAACCAGTCGAGGTCGCGCCCCGCCACCCGCTCGAAGGTGTGGAAGAAGTCCCACGGGTACGGGTGCTTGAAGAGCCACTCGCTCGCGTACGTCCGCATCCCCGCGCGGAACGCCGAGTCGCCGACGACGCCCCGGAGCGCCGTCATCAGCGCGGCCGGCTTCCGGTACGCCGCCACCGTGCGGGCGCCGTACGGCGAGACGAGGTCGGTGTGGCGCATCAGCGGCACCTCCGTGTCGCTCCCGGCCACCGCGAGGTAGCCGGCCCGCGTCTCGCCGTGCGCGTCGGTGCCGGGGAAGAACGCCTCGCGCGCCTCGTCCTCGAAGAACGAGGTGAGCCCCTCGTCCATCCAGGCGTACGCCGCCTCGTTCTGCCCCACCATCATCGGGAACCACTCGTGCCCCACCTCGTGGGCGATCACCGCGTACAGGTCCTCGGCGCGGCTGGGGCGGGGGATGAACACCAGCATCGGGTACTCCATTCCCCCGATCGGCCCCTCCGCGATCGTCACCTGCGGGTAGAGGTAGGGGATGAGATAGTTGCTGAAGTACGACACCGCGTGCTGCCCGTATTGCGACGCCCGCTCCCACCCCGGCGCCCCCGGGCGGTAGAGCGCGTGCACCACCACGTCGCGCCCCGCCACCCGCACCCGCGCCGCGTCCCACAGGTAGCGGTTCGACGCGGCGAAGGCGAAGTCGCGGACGCTGTCGGCCCGGAAGCGCCAGGTGTGCGTCCCCGTCCGCGCCCGCGTCGCCGTCCCCAGGTCGGCCCCGGTGACGACGGCGACCCCTTCGTCCGACGACGCCGCGCGCGCCAGCCGCTCGCGCGTGCGGTCGCTCAGCACCTCGCCCGGGTTCGCCAGCGTCCCCGTGGCCCCCACGATCCACCCGGCGGGGAGGGTGATCGCCACGTCGAAGTCGCCGTACTCCAGGTAGAACTCGCCGTCGCCCAGGTACGGCGTGGCGTCCCACCCGGCCACGTCGTCGAGGACGGCCACCTGGGGGTACCACTGGGCCACGTTGAAGGCCCGCCCCCCCAGCGCGTCCTCCCACGCCGTGCGGAAGCTCCCCGCGGGCGGCACCCGGTGGCGCCACTCGATCTCCAGCACCGCGCTGTCTCCCGGCGCCACCGCGCGCGGGAGGACGAGGCGGGCCAGCGTCTCCTGCACCGCGTAGCCCACCGGCGCCGTATCCGACACGGTCACCACGCCGATCCGCGACCGCGGCTGCTCGGCCAGCGCCACCCCCTGCGCCGCCACCCGCTCCAGCGTGACGCCGCCGGTGACGGTGACCGCGCGGTTCCGCCGGGAGCCTTCGGCGAAGACGTTCTGGTAGAGGTTGAGGACCACCGAGCGGAGCGGCTGGGGCGAGCGGTTGCGGTAGACGATCCGCTCGCGGCCGCGCAGCTCCGCCGTCTCGGGGTCGAGCGTGGCCTCGATGCGGTAGCTCACCGCCTGCTGCCAGTAGCGCGGCCCCGGCGCCCCGGTGGCCGAGCGCGTCCCCCCCTCCAGCGCCCGCCGGAACACCTGCGTCACCGGCACCGGCCGCACCTGCCACCGCGTCCCCGCCGTGTCGGCCGCCGCGGGCGCCGGGGCGGTGCGCGGCGCGGGCGCGCACGCCGCCCCCAGGAGCGCGGCCAACGCCCCCAGCCAAACGATCTTCCTCACAGCGCTTCTCCGCTCACGGGTTCGTTCGATCGGTCCGGCCAATGTACGCCGCTCCGACTCCCACGCCAGACGCCTGCCAGGGGAAGTGCGTGAGTGCGTGAGTGCGTGAGTGCGTTTGGTCTGGCGAGGAGGAGAGATCCGTGCGGAGGAGAAAGCAGCTGAACAGCGGGGCGCCTGGCGGCGCGGCCCTCACCCTGGCAGCTCGCCGTAGGCTCGCCGCCTGTCCCTCTCCCGAACTACAGGAGAGGGACATTGCTCACGCCAAACCATCCACGCGCGACGACGGTGCCCGCCCAGTCCGCGCAGGCGGACTTCGTGCCGTTCCAGCCGCGGTTTCACCCGCCCGGGCGGAGCCTTCGGCCTCCGACCGCCGCCCGCCTTCCCGCACCGATACCGTCGAGGGAGTCCGCGCAGGCGGACTTTGCGCCGTTGTTGCCGCGGTGCCGCGGTTTCGACCGCCCGCCGATCCCGGCGAACACGACGAAGGGCGGCCCCTCGCGGAGCCGCCCCCATCATCCGATCCCCATCCGCGTCGACCTCCCGCTCGCGATTTCCCACTCACGAGCGTCCGGCGCGCGCTACTGCCCCGTCCACACGTTGTTGCGGCGGTTGATGTCGGGGAAGATCTCCTCGGGGTCGATCTCCACGCGCGACACCTGGCCGGCGACGGGGATGGTGAGCGTCACCGAGCGCGTCCCGCGGCGGGCGGCGGCGCCGTTGCCGACCGCCTCCGTGCCTCCCAGCCACTGCTCGGCCGTCACCGTCCCCCGGGCCGTCTGCCCCTCGCGCGTCGTCACCACCACGAGGGCCGGCGCCATCGCCTGGCCCAGGTCGCGCACCGTCACCTGCACGCTCCCGCTCCCCGGCGTCACGCTCCCCACCGCGTGGTCGAGGGTGGCGGTGGTGAACCACCACGGATACCAGAACCAGTCGAGGTCGCGCCCCGACACCCGCTCCATGGTGTTGAAGAAGTCCCACGGGTACGGGTGCTTCAGGAGCCACTCGCGCTCGTAGGTGCGCAGCCCCTGGTAGAAGACCGAGTCGCCCAGGACGGTCCGCAGCGAGCGGAAGAGCGACCCCGGCTTCCAGTACGCCGACACCCCGCTCTGGGCGTTGTTCACCAGGTCGATGTGGCGCATCAGCGGCGCCTCCCCTTTCTGCCCCGCCAGCGCCAGGTACTGCCCCCGGAAGGCGTCGAAGTGGTCCGCCCCGGGGAAGAAGTCGTTGAAGGCGATGGCCTCGTTGAAGGTCGTCAGCCCCTCGTCCATCCACGCGAACGCCGCCTCGTCCTGCCCCACCATCATCGGGAACCACTCGTGCGCCACCTCGTGCGCGATCACCTCGTACAGCCCCCGCTCGTCGTCCGGCCGCCCCACGAAGAGGACCATCGGGTACTCCATCCCGTAGATCGGCCCCTCGGCCACCGAGATGTGCGGGTAGATGTAGGGGATGTGCACGCGGCTCAGGTACGCGATGCTGTGCTGCGTGTGCCGCGCCGCGCGCTCCCAGAACGGCGCCCCCGCGCGGTAGAGGGCGTGCACCGCCACCGTCCGCGTCCCCCCGTTCTCGCCGGGGATCAGCGCCCGGGTGGCGTCCCACTGGTAGCGGTTGGAGGCGGCGAAGGCCACGTCGCGGACGTTGCGGGCCCGGAAGCGCCAGGTCACCCGCCCGTTCTCGCCCGCCACGGTGGCGCGCCCCACGTCGGCGGGCGTCACCACGCGCACCACCGAGTCGGTCTGGAGCGCCCGCGCCAGCCTCTCGCGCACCACGGGGGCTAGCACCTGCTCGGGGTTCTGGAGCTCGCCCGTCCCCGACACCACCCACCCGGCCGGGAGGGTGACGGAGTAGTCGAAGTCGCCGTAGTCGAGGTAGAACTCGCCCTCGCCGATGTACTGGGTGATATCGTGCCCCTGCACGTCGTCGTAGACGGCGATCTGCGGATACCACTGCGCCACCGCCAGGACGCGCCCGCCGAGGTCGTCCTCGTACGCGGTGCGCGGCGCCCCCTCGGGGGGGATGCGGTGGCTCCACTGGAACTCGAAGACGGCGCTGTCGCCCGGGGCCAGCGGGCGGGGGAGGTACATCCGCGCCAGCGACCCCTGCACGAAGTATCCGGTGGGCGTCGTCCCCTCGCGCCGGCTGGCCTCCATCTGCGCCTCGGTGAGCACGCTCATGGCCTGCCCCTGCGCGGTGACGCTGCTGACCCGCAGCCCCCCGGTGTTGAAGGGCGACCGGTTCTCCGCGGCGCCCCGGAAGATGTTCTGGTAGAAGTTGAACGTGACGTACGGGAGCGTGTCGGGCGAGCGGTTGGTGTAGACGATCCGCTCGCGCCCCTTCACCTCCGGGATGCGCGGGTCGACCTCGGCCTCGATGCTGTAGCGCACCCCCTGCTGCCAGTAGCGCGGCCCCGGCGCCCCCGTGGGGCTGCGGGTGCCGCGCTGGAGCGCCGCCGCGAATTCGGGCGAGGTGGGAACAGGCTGGAGGAGGGGGCGCGGCGCGGTGTCGCCGGCCGCCCCCTGCGGCACCGGCGCGATGATCGGCTCCGACACCGGCGCGCACGCCGCCGCGAGAGCGAGCGCGAGCGCGGCCCCGAGGGCCGCGCGCTGAAGCGTTGCGAACAAGGTGCTCTCCGCGTTGGAAGACCGGACCGGCTTTCGTCTGACCGCAAGGGATACGGCGCGAATCAAAACGCGGGCCAGCATACGCCCCGGCCGCGCCACCCGCAACCGGGAGAACGCGTGGAGCGGGAGAACGCGGACGCCCCCGGCATCGGGCGGACGACGGGGCGCGATCAGGATTGAAAGAAAGGAGACCGGTAGGAGAGCGCTACCTGGCCTTGATCAGCCGTCCGTCCTCGAACTCGTAGAAATCGGGGTTCCGGTCCGCCACGAGACGGAGCAGGTCGTCGAGCGCATCGCCGAGCGGAACGGGCTCGTCGGGACTGCCGACCTCGTACACCGAGAAGGCCGGCTGGTCGGGGTCGCCCGCGAGGAGGAAGAGGTACATTCGCTCGTACTGCTCGTCGCGTCCGGCCGGGTCGGGACGGCCGGTGAAGAGCTTCAGGCGATGGTGCGCGTTGGCGAACGTTGAGCGGCGCCGGGCCGTGTCGTCGGACGCCGCCTCGTGGTCGAGAAAGATGAACCCGGCCAGCACGGCGTAGGGAAAGCGGCGGTGCAGGGTGACGGCCTCGATGAGCATATCACCGCGGCGGTTTACCAGGTTCTTCTGGTAGTTGCCGCTCCGCGCGTCGCGCCAGTTAATCGACTTCACCGAGATGGCGAAGAGGAGGCCGGACTCTGCGGTCGCCCACGTGACGTCCACCTTTTTCGCGCCGATCCCGCCCGCCATGCGCCGCTCCGCCCCGGATCCGCCGCCTGGCCCGCGCGGCTCGGGAGCGGTGCCGTGCAGCCCGCGCAGCCGCAGCTCCTCGGCGAGCGCGAACGCGACGACTTCCGACAGCCGCTCGGAGTAGCGCTTCTTCACCGCCTGCGGGGAGCTCTCCGGCGGCTTGGGGCCGAGCTTCCGAATGGCGTCGAGGAGAAGGTCGTCACCGCGTGCCACGGGCCCTGCCTGCGCGCGAGGTGCGCCGGGAGGTGAGGAGGGTGCGGGCCTCGCGGATCTCGGAGAGCGTCTCCGGCTGCATCCCCAGCCCCTCGACCAGGAGCGCCTGGTCGACCGCGTCCACCAGCGCCGCCATGTTCTCGCGGGCGTCCTGGGCGGCGCCGCGCAGACCGGCGAGCCAGACGGCCGCGCGCTCGATGGCCTCCGGGGAGGGCACCAGCCACCGCCCCGCCTCCCGGGGCTCCAGCTTGAGGAGCCCGCCGCCGTACGCCCGCCCCACGATCTCGGCCGAGAGGAGGGTCGCCGAGTTGAGCGCGGCGACCGGCAGGAGCATCCTCCCCAGGTCGCGCCGTTCCGGGTGCAGCGCGACGCCGTGGAGCGAGTTGAGGTGCGCCACCCCCACCCGATTCGCCACCAGGCGCGGCCCCGCGTGGTTCATGTAGGTGAGGAAGAGGTCCGCCGTCTTCACCACCGGCACCCGCCACCAGGGGGTGCGCACCCGACACTTGTACGCGCCGTGCACCCCCTTCGCCTCGCCGGCCTCGATATACCGCAGCGCCTGCGGAGAGGGATCGTCGCGGTCCGGGTGGAAGAGAAAGACCCGGGCCCCCGCGGCGCGGAGCGCGTCCCAGTCTTCGGCGGTGAGCTCCGCCCCGCGGAGGTGGCGTGAGCCTGGCGGCGAGAGGGGGAGCCGCTCACGCTCCGGAAGCCCCAGCGCGTCGGCCTCCGCCTCGGTGAGCGTGAAGTAGTCGTTGTTCCCCGTCACCGAACCCAGCGAGACGCGCCCCCACTCGAGGAGCGGGACGAACCCGTGATCGAGCTCAAGCGCCTGGTACGCCTCCCTCGCCCCGCGCTCCAGCAGGGCGGCGGTCCACTTGGACGCGGTCTCCAGGGGGCTCCAGCGCCGCGCGTCGTCTTCCAGCCGCTCCAGCGCGGCGAGGCCGCGGACGTGGTGGATCTCGAAGTCCGGAGCTCCCCCCGACCCCTCCGCCAGGAGGAGCACCACCTCCTCCATCACTCCAGGGAAGACCCGCTCCTCGAAGGCGACCAGCCGCACGCGGGCGAAGCGCTTCAGCAGGAAGTCGCGGATCGAGGCGGCGTAGTTGACGGTCAGGAGCTCGCCCGGGAGCACCATCCCCAGCCGCCCCTCGGGCCGGAGGAACTGGGCCGCGTGGATGAGGAACGGCGCCCACGAGCTGGAGAGCGCGGTGAGGCGGACCCCCTGCGCGAGGGCCGCCTCGAGGCCGCGCTTGCGCGCCTTCCCGGTGAAGTGCTGATAGCGGACGTATGGCGGGTTTCCGACCACCGCGTCGAACTCCGGCCGCGCGGGTACCTCGAAGAAGTCGGCGACCTCGATCTCGGTGGCGAAGCCCGCCGCGTGGAGCCGATCGGCGGCGAGGCGCGCCGCGTGGGGGTGGAGCTCGACCCCCTGGAGCTGGCGGCTGAGGAAGTCGTGGGCGCCCAGCGAGCGGAGGTGCTCGGCCACGGAGACCAGGAACTCGGCCTCGCCGCACGACGGCTCCAGGACGCGGTCGGCGGCGGAGCGAACCGCCCACCGCGCGATGAAGCGACTCATCTCCGGGGGCGTGTAGAACGCGCCGCGTGCTTTGCGCAGAGCCGGCGTGTCGGCCAAGCGGACCCTCGATCGCTGGGGTGGGTGTCGGTCGCGAAGCGGGGGCGATCCAGGTCGGAGCCCCGGCGGGGGGCAATATAGGCGGGGTGGACCTGGCGACAAGGAGGACGAAGAGAGCCTGCGGCAGGCGGAAATTCCGGCTTAGAGCACCATCTCCATCTCCACCTCGGGCGAGTAGACGGTGCCGGGGCGGAAGCGGAAGCCGGCCTTCTCGTAGCTGCGCAGCGCCGGGCGGTTGGTGGGCTCGACGGAGAGCCAGAGCTTCTCGACGTTCATCGTCCGCGCCACCTCGACGGAGACGCGGTTGACCTGCGTCCCCACCCCCTGCCCCCGCACCTCGCGGTCGAGGAAGATGGCGTACTCGCTCATCCCCTCGGTGCCGGTGGGGATCAGCATGGCGTGCCCGATCATCCGCCCCTCGCGCTCGACGACGAGGTGCGTCCCCGAGCCCAGGATCCCGTCGAGCCAGCGCGCCACCCGGACGGGCCCCTCGGGGGGGAGCCCCTGCGCGGCCCGCTTGGGGTCGAAGGCGTCGTAGAAGGCCTCGAGCCCGGCGCGGTCGGCCGGCTCGAAGGGGCGGACGGTGAACATGCGGCCTTCCTTGTCGGCCAGGGTGAGGGGGAGGAGGGCGCCCGTGGCGCGCGGCGGCGGCGCGGGGGCGGCGGGGGGCATGGGGGTCAGAACCCCAGCCCCCACCCGCGGAGGAGCGGGAGCGCCTGGCGCCGGAGCGACTCCAGCGTGCGGCGGTTGGTGGCCTCGATCTCGTCGCGGCGCGGCACCGGCGGAAAGGCGTCGTCCCCGTCGCGCATCGTCTCGGGGAGGAGGTCGGGGCTCTCGCCCTGCCAGCGGTCGAGCCACTCGCGGGGGACCGCCTTCGGCACCCCCTGCCCCGAGAGCCCGGCCCACACCAGCGTCCAGGCGCGCGGCACCACCTTCCACACCGCGTACCCGCCGCCGCCGGTGGCCACGACGCGCCCCCCGCAGAGGCGGTCGGCCACCTCGCAGGTGATCCGCACCGTCTCCTCGTAGAGCCGGGTGGAGGCCCGCAGGTGGGTGAGGGGGTCCCAGGCGTGGCCGTCGCACCCGTTCTGGAGGACGATCACGTCGGGGCGGAACGCCTCGGCCACCTCGGGGAGGAGCTTCTCGTAGAGGGAGATCCACGAGCCGTCCTCGGTGAAGGGCTCCAGCGGGAGGTTGAGCGAGTAGCCGTACCCGTCGCCCTCCCCCAGCTCGTCGACGAACCCCGTCCCGGGGAAGAGGTAGCGCCCCGACTCGTGCACCGAGAGGGTGAGGACGTCCGGGTCCTCGTAGAAGATCCCCTGGACGCCGTCGCCGTGGTGGGCGTCGTAGTCGACGTACATCACCCGCGCCCCATGGTGCTCGCGGATCCAGGCGATGGCCGCGGCCAGGTCGCTGTAGACGCAGAACCCCGAGGCGCGGTCGCGGTGCGCGTGGTGGAGCCCGCCGCAGACGTTGAAGGCGCGCGTCACCTCCCCCGACATCACCATCTCGGCCGCCCGGATGGAGCCGCCCGCCACCAGCGCCGTCACCTCGTGCATCCCCGGGAAGACCGGGGTGTCGTCGGTCCCCAGCCCCCACCGCCACGCCTCCGAGAGGTCGGCGCCCGGCGCGCTCAGCCGCTTGACGGCCTCCAGGTACTCGGCCGAGTGGACGCGGAGGAGCTCCGCGTCGGTGGCCGGACGCGGGGGGACGATCCGGTGCCGCTCGCCGTCGACCAGCCCCAGCGCCTCGATGAGGGAGACGGTGAGCTCCAGCCGCTTCGGGTTGAAGGGGTGGTCGGGGCGGAAGCGGTAGGCGGTGACCGCCGGGTCCCAGACCAGCGCCGTCCGGATCCCGCTCAAGAGGGCATCCCCTTCCGCAGGTCGGCCTCCAGCGACGGCCACCCCACCCGGCACCCGGCGCGCTCCAGCGCCGCGATGGCCTCGCGGGGGTCGATGGTCGCCACGTGCACGATCGCCGTCTTCCGCCCCCCCTCGGGCTTCGGGAGGACCATCAGCCCGGTGATGTTGAGGCGGAGGTCCTCGCCCAGGATGTGGAGGGCGCGGGCCAGCTCGCCCGGGCGGTCGGGGAGGGAGACCTCCAGCCGCGAGGCGGCGCCCCCCGCCCCCACCACCTCGGCGAAGGCGTGGAGGATGTCGGTCTCGGTGACGATCCCCAGGAGCCGCCCGTGCGCGTCGACCACGGGGAGGGCCCCCACCCGGCGGCGGCAGAGCTGCCGGGCGGCGTCCTCGACGGGGTCGTAGGGGCCCACGGTCTCCACCTCGCGCGTCATCACCTCCGAGACCGGCGTCCGCTCCAGGAAGGCGGCGCGGTCGGCGTCGGCCACGGTGAGCGGCGAGGGCATCGCCAGGCGGATGTCGCGGTCGGAGACGATCCCCACCAGCGCCTCGCCGTCGACCACGGGGAGGTGGCGGATGCGGTGCTCGCGGGTGAGCCGGAGGGCGTCGGCCAGGGTGTCGGACGGCCGGACCGCGACGGGGTCGGCGGTCATTCGGTTCTTGACCAGCATCGTGCCGGGCGTATTCTGCGCGAGGGGAGCGGAAGCGGGAGCGGGCGGAGCGGCCCGCCGGAAGATGCGGGCCAGCGCGGACGCGGGTGCGCGGGAGACGTCCCTGCAACGAACGACGCGCCCGGATACTGACGCGTCCCCGCCCGGAGCGGTCCGGGCGGAAGGAGCGGGAGGTCGCGGACAGGGCGGAGCGGGCCCGGCGGAGGACGCCGCCGGGCGGGGCGCGGTGAGCTCGGAGCGGAAGAAGCGAGGAGGCCGGAGGGGCTACATGCGCTCTTCGCGCGCCAGGGCGCCGCCGGCGTCGTAGACGCGCAGCACGTTGGCGGTCCCGTCGTAGTCGGCGTCGACGAGCTGGTAGGCCAGGGCGCCGTTGCGGTAGACCTCGATCATGTCGGCCCGGCCGTCGCCGTTGCGGTCGCTCCAGGTGATGGCGGGGCGGACGCCGGCGAGGAAGCGGACGAACTTGACCCGGCCGCCGCCGCCGGCCCCTTCGCCGCGGGCCTGCGAGACCTGGACGCCGCGCGCCCACGCGCCGGCCGCCCCGGCGCCGTCGGCCGAGAGCTGCTGGGTGGTGGGCATCTCCGGCATCTGCCGCGAGGGGGGGGTCCACTCCTGCGCCCCGGCCGGACGGACGGCCGCCAGGAGCGCCAGCAGGGCCAGGGAGCCCGCCGCGGCGAGGACGTAGTTGCGTCTCATGGGTTCACCTCTGCTGGGTATGAGAACAGCATAAACGGGTACCCGCCCCGTTCGCCAGGGTTCCGTGCGGGGTACGCCCGTTGCGTAGCGGAAACGGCCTGGGCGCTCCTTTCGGGGGCGGGGAGCGCCGCCTCGAAACCCAACTTCCAGCGGGACAACCAGATGGCGGCAGTCGCGAAGCCGCGCTACCAGGGACTGGTGGCGGCGCGCAAGTGGGCGCACGAGCCCGTCCGGCCCAAGGACGACTTCTCGCTGGCGGTCGGCGACCGCCTGGGCGAGCTGACCGTGATCGGGCACCTGGCGCGCGGGCGGGCCACCGAGCTCTACCAGGTGTGGAGCAACCGGCACTGGTGCGCCCTGACCGCCAAGGTCATCGCCCCCGAGCACGCGCGCGCCGGGCACCTCCCGGCGGCGTTCCGGAAGGAGCGGCGGGTGCTGGGGCGGGTGCGGCACCCCAACGTCGTCCAGATCTTCGGCGGGGGCGAGGCCGAGGGGCGGGCGTACCTCCTGATGGAGTACCTGGCCGGCCCCTCGCTCTTCGACGTCCTGGAGCAGCTCCCCCGGCGCCGCCTCCACGTCCCCGACGCGGTGCGGGCGGTGATGCACGTGGGCGCGGCCATCCACTACCTCCACCGCTGCGGGTGGCTCTACCGCGACCTCAAGCCCGCCAACGTCCACCTCCGCGAGGGGGTCCCCGTCCTCCTCGACTTCGACGTGGTGTGGCCGCTGGGGAAGGCGGGCCGCCGCCCCGGCGACCGGCTGGGGACGGCGCCGTACATGGCCCCCGAGCAGGTGCTCCGCCAGCCGCTGACCCCCGCCACCGACGTCTACGGCCTGGGCGCGCTCCTCTACGAGCTCCTCACGGGGAAGTGGCCGCTGGACGAGCCGGAGGACGACGACGAGGACTTCTGGTTCGAGGACGACGACGAGGAGGACTACACGCCGAAGCCCGCCGTCGCCCCGAAGGCCCCCGACGGCTCCGCCCGCGCGCTCACCACGGCCGAGCTGGGCTCGCGCTATCCCCAGATCAAGCACCCGCCGGTGCCGCCCCGCCAGCACAACCCGGGGATCCCGGCCGACCTGGAGGCGCTCGTCCTCCGCGCCCTCCAGCCGGACGCGAAGGAGCGTTTCCAGACGGTCTCGGGGATGCTGGCCGCGCTCGCCCCCATGCTCAAGGGGCGCAACCGGTTGTGGCCGGAGAACGCGCCGGTGGAGCGGCGGGCGGATACGAAGACGAGATAGTGCGTGAGTGCGTGAGTGCGGAGGTGCGGAGGTGCGGATGATCAGGTTGCTCGCCCTTGCCGTCGTGCTCGGACTGGCTCCCGCGGTCGCCGCGGCGCAGACGGCGCCCGTGGCGGATTCGGGGGCGTTCGTGGTGCGGATGGGGACGGACACGCTGGCGGTCGAGCGGTTCGTGCGCACTGGGGACCGCATCGAGGGATCGCTGGTGCGGCGCGACAATCCTTTTACCGCGACGCGCGATTATACGGCGGAGCTGAACCCGGATGGGTCGGTGCGGCGGCTCGTCGTGCGGCTGCACACGATCGGGCTGAGCCCGACGCCTTCGCCGTACACCTTCACCTACGACTACGGGGCCGATTCGGCGAGGTCCGTCTACGACCGGCCGGCGGAGAACGAGCGCGAGGAGCGCCGCGTCGCCCTCGGCGGGCCGGTGATGGCGGCGCTGGGGCACTCGCACGCGCTCCAGGAGCAGGCGCTGCGGATGGCGCGGGGGATGGGGGCCGACTCGGTGCGCCTTCTTCCCGTGGGGGCGAACGGGACGGTCTCGCTCGGCGTGCGGCGCGGGGGCGGCGACACGCTCCAGCTGGCGACGGTGGAGGGGCCGGCGACGGCGTGGGTGGACGCGCGCGGGCGGCTGATGCGCTACGACGGGACGCGGACGCTCACGAAGGTCACGGCCGAGCGCGTGGGGTGGATCGACGTCCCCGCGCTGGCGGCCGACTTCGCGCGGCGCGACCACGAGGGGCGCGGGATCGGGCGGCTCTCCCCGCGCGATTCCGTGCAGGCGACGGTCGGCGGGGCGCGCGTCTCCGTGGGGTACGGACGGCCGTCGATGCGGGGGCGGAAGATCTTCGGCGGCATCCTCCCCTGGGGGCGGGTGTGGCGGACGGGGGCGAACGTCACCACGCAGCTGACCACCGACCGCGCGCTGGTGATCGGGGGGACGCCCATCCCCGCGGGGACCTACTCGCTCTACACGCTCCCGCAGCCGGACCGCTGGACGCTGATCGTCAACCGCAAGACGGGGGAGTCCGGGCGCGAGGACACCTACGACCCCGCGCAGGACGTCGCCCGCATCCCCATGCGCTTCCGCGCGCTCGACGCGCCGGTGGAGACGCTGACGATCCGCCTCGACCCCGAGGGCGACGGCGCCGTCCTCCGCGTCGCGTGGGAGACCACCGAGGCGTGGGTGCCGGTGGCGGCGCCATGACGTAGTCTGGAAAAAGACGGATCTCACGCAGAGGAGCAGAGTCAGCAGAGA